>JAQYVQ010000315.1 GCA_030145435.1 Syntrophobacteria bacterium
CAGGTCAATTTGATGGGTGTGGTCAACGGAATTCACTCTGCCTGGCCCATGCTGAAGAAGACCCCGAATGCCTTGTGTTTTACGACTTCTTCGTCATCAGCAATCTACGGAGCAGCCGGACTTGCCGCTTATTCCGCCTCCAAACATGCAGTTAAGGGCCTGACCGAAGCTCTGTCTGTTGAGTTTTCTCTTTTTGATATTCGGGCGGCGGATACCCTGCCCGGGCATATTGACACGGGCATGATGGACGTCGAATACGCCAAGAAGCTTCCAAAGGAAGGCCCATGGCGTCTTGTTCCCGCGGAGGCTGTGGCGGAAGTGGTCTGGGCATCCTATCACGACAAAGGCGGGAAACTGCATTGGTACGTTCCCGACGACCTGGACGAATATCAAAAAGAAATCACAAATAACATTGAAAGCGAACGCGACTCCAGAGTCAAAAACTTTATCGCGGTAGTGAAAGGAATGCGTTGAATCAGGAAATCGATCGCCTTACAGGCTATCGATGACCCTTTTGAGCTTGTCTCTCACCTGCTCTCCGACCTCACCGAGCTTCGGGTTGTTCACGGCCTGCATGGAGGCAACCGGATCGATGGCGGCCACTTCCGTGCCACCACATGCTACTTCCTGGACGATCACGTTGCACGGAAGCATCAGACCGATCTTGTCCTCCGCCTGAATGGCCTGGTATGCCAGGGGAGGGTTGCACGCCCCCAGGATCCGGTACTTCTGAATATCGACATCGAGCTTCTTCTTCATCGTCGCCTGCATGTCGATCTCCGTGAGCACGCCGAACCCTTCCTTCTTCAACGCCTCGGTCACTTTTTCGATTGCCGCTTCAAACGGGGTCTCCAATGTCTTGCTCAGGTAGTAGCTCATGCCATTCTCTCCCTTCCTTGTTGTTCGTTGACTTCTAAGTCATCGGTTCGATCCGCCCTTCCTTCACAAAGATTAGGAGAACGGAGGCGATCGTGGTCAACCCGATCGAGACGTAGAGGGGCAGGAACGCGCCGACTCCGTCCCAGAGTATTCCGGCGAGCAGGGAGGAAGGCAAGGCGCAGAGGCCCACTACCATCTGGAAGCCTCCGAGGCTGCTGGCGCGGTACGCCCTGGGCGCCAGTTCTGAAACGAAGGCCTTCTGGACAGGTTCGATGGCCCCTTTGTGCAACCCGTAGAGTACGAATGCCACGACGACACCCTCGCGGCTCCGTACGAGAAGGAGACACACGCAGACGAGCCCCCAGAACAGAAAGGACATCAAGAGGACGGTCCTCCTGCCTATCCGGTCCGCCAGCCTGCCGAATGGCAGCGAGACGAGTGAAGCCACCGCCGTGAAGACCAGGTAGAGGACGGGCAAGAAGCTGATCCGAAACCCGAGCTGGTGTGCATACAACAGCAGGAACGAGTAGCTGAAGGACCCGAGCGCAAAGACAGCGCTCAAGAACAGGAACAGGCGGAAGTTCCGGTCCAGTTCGGAGAACGAAATTCCCTTGTAGACCCGGTTGTCTTCGGGCTTTCTCTCCTTGATGAACAGGACGACGAGAATCGCACCGACCGCTGAAGGAATGGCCGCAAGCAGGAAAAGGGATCGGTAACCGAGGACCTCGAACAACGCGATACAGACCAGGATGCCACAGACCGCCCCCAGGTTGTCCATGGCACGGAGCACACCGAAGTGGGTTCCCCTGTTTCCCCGGCTGGAGACATCGGCGATGATGGCGTCTCGGGGCGCCCCCCTCATCTTACCCGCCCGGTCCAGGACACGGAAGGGGACCACGTGCTGCCAGGTCCCGGACACGGCATACCCGATCCTCGATCCCGAACCGAGCAGATAGCCCAGCCATACGAAAACCTTGCGCTTCCGGATCCGGTCGGAGAGGTATCCGGAGGCGGCCTGCGATATGGAGACGAGGGCATCTCCCAACCCGTCCAGGAACCCGAGCACCGACATGCTGGCACCCAGCCCGGTGGTGATGAACATGGGCCAGATCGGGTAGATCATGTCCGAGCCGAGATCGTTTAGAAACGAGGCCAGGGCAAAAACGGTTACGGTTCTTCGGGTTTGCTTCCTGTCCATGGTCTGCATGCGCCTGCATCATGACCTGATTGTCGATAAAGGGTAATTATTCCTGTCGTGCCGGAATGTCAATGCAGAGCGACCTTCATCCGGCCTGCGAAAGACTTGTTTGACAGGACATCGCCCGATTTTCTATTGTCCGTCTGAGAAACCTTGCTGCCAAGGGAATTCCGCGGGAGCCTGCCCCCGCGATTGTTAGGCGGGGGCGGGAATGACGCAGGGGTAGAGATCGTCCGTTTATCGACAGTCTCCAGTTGGGAGATGCAGAATGGCCTGGCGCAGAAGACTGCTGATTCTGATCCTGATCATGACCATTGTCTCGCTGGTGATCACCGGAATCACGATCTTCATCCTTTACAATGTTGCGTTCGAGCAGTCGCAGCACCGGCTGGTGGAGATCGTCAAGAATCAAGCCCGCCTGATCGAGGCGGTCGCCCGATTCGATGCGACCTACAGCGAGCAGGACTATCCGGGTGGCTCGGTGGAAGCCACCTTGAGTCAAATCATCGACGCCCACGAACACTGCGAGGGATTCGGCGAGACAGGTGAGTTCACCCTGGCCAGGCGCGAGGGGAACGACATCGCGTTCCTCCTGAGCCACCGGCACGAAGAAGGAAAGCGCCCGAGTCCCGTCCCCTTTGACACAGATCGCGCCGAGCCGATGCGCAGGGCCTTGTCCGGGATGTCCGGGACCTTGATCGGCCGGGACTACAGGGGCGCCATCGTACTGGCTGCCCACGAACCCGTAGCAAGACTCGGTTGGGGCGTCGTGGCGAAGATCGACCTGGCCGAGATTCGGGAGCCCTATGTCAGGGCCGGCGTCATCGCGATCGGATGGAGCCTTTTCGTACTGCTCCTCGGGGTGGTCCTCTTTCTCCGGGTCATCAACCCGATGGTCGGAAGGCTGGAAGAGAACGAAGAGCGGTTCCGGCAGATCACCGAAACCATCCAGGAGGTCTTCTGGTTGGCCACCCCTGAGTGGAGCCAGGTGCTCTACATCAGCCCGGCCTATGAGGCCCTGTCGGGTCGTTCTTGCGAGAGCTTGTACGCAAACCCTCGCTCCTGGCTGGATGCGGTGGTGGAGGAAGACCGGAAGAAGGTGATCGACGATATCAACCGGAGAAGCACCGGTCAGCCTACCGCGACCGAGTTTCCTGAATACCGGATCGTCCGGCCCGACGGATCCGTACGATGGATCCTGACACGGTCCTTCCCAATTCGAGACGAGCATGGTGAGGTGTTCCGTATCGCCGGGCTTGCAGAAGACATCTCGAAACGCAAGCATGCAGAGGACGGGCTCAAGAGGGCTCGGGACGAACTCGAGGCACGTGTCGAGGCACGCACGGCCGAGCTCAGTGTGGCGAACGAGACCCTGCTGGCGGAGATCGAGGAGCGGAAGGCGACCGTACGCGCCCTTCGGAAGGTGCGGGACAGCCTGGCGGAAGCACAGCGCATCGCCCATCTCGGGAACTGGGACTGGGACATCGTGAACGACAAGTTGTATTGGTCGGACGAGATCTATCGAATCTTCGGGTTGAAGCCCCAGGAATTCGGGGCCACCTACGAGGCGTTCCTGCGTTCGGTCCATCCCGACAACAGGGAAGACGTACAACAGGCGGTCGGCCGGGCCCTGCAGGAGAGAGAGCTGTATAGCATCGACCACCGCATCGTGCTCCCGGATGGCGCGGAACGCATGGTTCACGAACAGGGAGAGGTGACCTTCGACGAAGACGGCAAGCCCGCCCGAATGACCGGGACCGTTCAGGACATCACCGAACGGAAGAAGGTGGAGGAAGAACTGAGGGTCTCCCAGGAAGAGTTGCGGCATCTTTCGGCACAGCTCCTCGAGGCGGAGGAGCGAGAGAGAAAAAGGGTCGCACGGGAGCTTCACGACGGTTTGGGCCAAACGCTCAGCGCCATGAAGTTCAGGATAGAGAACACGATCGGGGAACTGGATGCAGAAGAGCAGGCCGAAAGCGCCGCTGCCCTGAAGAACCTCGTCTCCATGGCACAGCGGGCCGTCGAAGAGGTCAGGAGGATCTCGAAGAACCTCTGGCCCTCGATCCTCGACGACCTCGGGCTCCTGCCTACGATTTCCTGGTTTTGCAGGGAATTCGGAGAAATGCATCCCCATGTGCACATCGAAAGGGAGATGGCCGTCGAAGAAGACAGCGTGCCTGATGCCCTGAAGATCACCATCTATCGGATCTTGCAGGAGGCGATGAACAATGTCGCGAGGCACAGCCGGGCGACCGAGCTTTCCCTTTCATTGAAAGAGGAGGATGGGCGCTTGCACCTCACGATCCGTGACAACGGCGTGGGTTTTGACACGGACCCGACGGCGCCCCAGGAGCGACTCGATCGGGGCCTGGGTCTGGCAAGCATGAAGGAGCGGACAGAGCTGTCGAGCGGGAGGTTTGCGGTCGAGTCACGACCAGGCTTCGGCACGACGATCCTTGCTTCATGGAAATGCACCTAAGGAGAAGAGCGCAGCATGAGGAACTCCCCTTCGAAGAAGATTGAGGCCGCTTGCATTATCCTGGCCGGGGGACAGGGCAAGAGGCTCACGCCGGACAAGCCCCTGCTCGAGATCAACGGGCAGCCGATCATCGAGCGGGCCGCAAGCGTGGTCTGTTCCGTGTTCGAGGAAGTCCTTCTCGTGACGAACACGCCGGAAAAGTACGAATTTCTCGGTCTCCCCCATGTGGTCGACGAGCGTCCGGGCTATGGTCCCCTGATGGGCATCTGCAGCGGGCTCGGACGGATAGCGCACGAAGTGGCCTTCGTGTGCGCGGCGGATATGCCCTTCCTGAACGAAGAGATCATCCGCGCCGAGTTCCTCGAACTCGGTGCATTCGATATCGTGGTCCCCTATCCGAGGGGGATGCCGGAGTTCCTGCACGCCTTCTACCGCAAGCGGTGCCTGCCTGCCATCCGGGAGAACCTGGACGCGGACTTGTTCAAGATCGAAATGTTGACAGACCGGTGCAAGACCCGCCGCCTGAATGAAGAATGGTTCGCAGGGCACGGATGGAAGGAACGGGTCGACCAGGCTTTCACGAACATCAACACCATACGGGACTATAGGCGCTGGACCGAGCAAGGCGAGGAGAAAACCGGGCCGGAACCCGGAGAAGGCTCGGCTCAGCGGAGTGGAGCATCCGGCCCGGACGTGCTCCGGTCCCTTGCGCCCGGCGTGCTGCAGGAGATTCGGCAGACCTTGATCGATCAGGAGACGGCCTATCAGCACAAGTCCGCCGAAGAGGAATTCGCAAGCCTCTGGACCCACAGCTCCAGGGTCGGTCGCATTGCTCACCACGTCGCGAAAGCAGAGGGGTGGGATGCAGAGCCGGCCCTGCTCGCGGGACTGCTGCACGACATCGGGAAGTTTGCCCACGGCAGATATCACGAGGACGACGTTGCAGAAGAGGAAGAGGCGGCCCAGTTCACGGAAAGGATCCTCTCGAATACGGTTTACGAGAAATGGGCTCCCACCATCAACCAGGCACTGCTTTCTCTGTACCGCGAGGAGAAGGACGTAAGCGACCTCGGCCGAGTGGTGTACGATGCGGATCGTCTCGACAAGCTGGGGTACATGGGTGTGGCCCAGTTCTTTGCCAAGAACGCGCTCCGCAGGCACTTCCTGGACGATGACATGATGATTCGGGCCAGCATCGAGCTGACCTATGCGCACCACGCGCCCGATACGCTCAAGACCGCAACCGGCAGGGCCCTCGCCGAGGAGCGAAGCAGCAGGACACGCCGATTCTACACGGGACTCCTGGAGGAATGGACGAAGCTCGGGCTCGGCGACTTCAACATCCGGGAGGAGGACATAGAAGGGATCGCCTGCGTGCTCGTTGTCCCCCGTGTGTGCGGGTGCGGCGGCCGACTGGATCTCGAATCCGACATCCGGGAGTCTGTGAAGTGCAGGTCCGCTGTGGTGAGGTATCGCTGTGCGGCGTGCGTGCTGGAAAGCGAGTTTTCCTTCTGCCTACCGAACGTGAAGGGATTACCCCGAAGACGAGAGCGCGAATGGCCGTAGCCATGAAGGCTTCCTTGACACGCACGTTGCTGATTTCTATTCTACACTTGTCGAAAAGGCAATTCATCCAAGCTCTTTAACCTTCAAACACTCCATCCGGGATCCACCGGAAGGGACATGCAGAATTCGAACGCAGAGTCGACCGGGGCGGGCACATCCGTCACGTTGATAGGGGTCGTGGCGAACGCCGTGCTGATCGCCTTCAAGTTGGCCGGCGGGATCCTCGGACACAGCCAGGGGCTGATCGCCGACGCGGCCCACTCCGTCTCGGACCTTTTCACCGACGTCGTGGTCCTCGTGGGTCTCAAGGCCGGCCGGAAGGCCGCCGACCAGGACCATCCCTTCGGGCATGCCCGGATCGAGACGTTGAGCTCTGGTATGGTGGGCATCTTCCTGATCGGAGCCGCCCTCTATATCGGGACAGAAGCTGCCTCGAGTATCTACCGCCACACCGAATGCCATCCCACGTGGCTGGCCCTGATCGCAGCCGGCCTGTCCATCGCCGTCAAAGAGGCCCTGTATCGGTACACCGTCCGTGTAGGCCGACGCATCAAGAGTCCGTTGATCATGGCCAACGCGTGGCATCACCGTTCCGATGCCCTGTCTTCCGTGGCCGTGTTTTTTGGTGTCGGGGCGGCGAGAATCAATCCTGACTGGCACGTACTGGACTCCTACGCGGCCCTCATCGTATCGCTGCTCATCCTCAAGGTCGGGATCGAGATCCTGTGGCGCTCCATTCAAGAACTGACCGACACGGCTCCACGACCGGAAGTCTTGGAAGAGATCCGTCGATGCATTACGGCCGTCGATGGAGTTCTCGGCCATCATGATCTAAAGGTCCGCAGCTCCGGCGGCCAGTACCAGATGGAGGCCCACATCGTGGTCAAAGGCTCGCTGACCGTGATCGAGGGACATGGGATCGCCGAAGAGGTGGAGTCATGTCTCAACAAAGAGATCGAGGACCTGAATCAGGTGATCATCCATGTCGATCCGGACAGGAGGAGCGGAAACCGCCCGCCTCCTGAGGGGGCGGACGGGCGTAGGTCAGAAGACTCGTAGAAACTGGAGTATCTACGATTTCTTTTCCGTAGGATAGTCGGCTTCGATCCACGCCTTCCAGCCGCCGGTGAGTGCGTAGGCTTCCTCGAAACCCCCTGCGCGCAACTGCTGTGCCACGTGCTTGCTGGTTCCTTCGTTGTCGCAGGAACAGTAGAAAACAATCGTCTTGTCCTTGGCGTAGTGCTTTGCCCAGGTGCTCAGCTTCGCGGGATCCTCTCTCCTGGCACCCGTGATCTTGGAGTCGCAGTCCTCCCAGGCCTTCGCCATCCTCACGTCGATCACGATCAACTCAGGATCCCCCAGCCTTCCATTGAGGGCCTCCTTTGACATTTCGAGGGAGGATTCGCCGGAGGCCTTCGGCTCTTCTT
>JAQYVQ010000377.1 GCA_030145435.1 Syntrophobacteria bacterium
GACCCTTGCGCTCTATGAGCTATGTAATGAGCAATGGGACGAGGAGCCTCCGCCACCCAAAATTCTGGCCGCCCTCGATCGAATCTTGCAGGACTGCGTGGTACGGTTTGAGGCTGCTGTTGATCTGAGCACGCAACCCGGATGGTCCGAAGATCGCCGCCTGCTGTCGATGTACAGCGGCCGAATTCAGAGTGCTTGAGGGTGTGCAAAGAGGACTCGTGGGGAAGATTGATCGGGCACGGGCACATTGCCTGAACCCCGACAACCGACAGGATTACACGAGGGGTGGAGCTGGAACCTGACCCCTGGTCCCTGATCCCTGACCCCTCGGTGGGATCGGGTGGGATGGGGCGTTACCGATGGACCGCCATCTTGAGGGTCTGGTTCGACTGGTCGTAGTAGGAGACGTAGATCGTTCCGGTGTTCGAGACCTCGATGGAAGTGAACAGGCCGGTGTTGCCTTCCGTTTCCACGGTCACGGTTTCCCAACCTGTCTGGGTCCGCTGGGCGACCCGGAGGTCTCCACCGCCCTGGCAATCGTCATCCGTACTCCTGCCGCAGTAGTAGTAGCTTATGACCGGTTGCCCATCCGGACCGTAGGCGAGAGAACAGTATTTTCCCACCTGATTGTGGGACTCGACGGTCTCCCGAACCCAGATGCCGCTCATGTAGCTGGCGTATCGCAGGTCCTCGAATTGCTCGTCGTAGTAGGCGATGCCAAAGCCTCCGCCGGGCGTGCTGCGGGCGGAAAGGCTCCCCTCCGAGCATTCGGCCATGGAATCCACGGAGTGGATCTCCCACCCGAAGTCTCCACGGTGGGCGAACTTCACGGACTGGTGATCATCGTCCATGTTGCCGCAGTAAGCGATACCGGGTTGATCGTCCTCATCGAACAGAAGATCTGTGTAGTAGCCGCCGCCGTCAAGGTCCACCGTCTCGGTCACCCAGGCTCCGCCCGTGGAATAAGCGTACTTCAGGTCCCTCAGGTGGAAGTCGTTGTAGTCGATCCCGGTGCCGAGATCCTGATAGCTCACGCCGGCGAGGCCGAACCGGTCGAAGGCTACGGAGGGCCAAAGGCCTACCACCCCTTCCTCGTCCACCGCCTCTGTTGCCCAGTCCGCCCCGGTCCAGCTCGCCATCAGCAGGTCGGACTGGAAGGGCCAATAGTACAGGGGCGTCCTCTCTCCACCCACATAGGCCAAGACCGGGCTCCCGGTGGGATCCATGGTCAGGCCGCAGCCCGTCATGGTGTCGGTCTCGTGGACCGTGTCGATCTCCCACGTCCAGCCGTCGTAAGCGGCGTAGCGAATCCAATACACCGTGCCGGAGACCACGAAGTACGCGATGCTGGGCTGCCCCTGTCCGTTGAAGCGAAGCTTGTTCAGTTTGCCCACATTTCCGTTGTCGTCCACCACCTGGATGTCCCAATCCCCGGCTATGTCCCCGCCGGGGATCACATAGCCACCGCCACCGCCTGTGCCATCACCCACCTCGCCTGTCAGGCTGCCCGTTCCGCACGAGGACAACAGCATCCCTACGAGAATCAAAGAGGCGTAAGGAACCTTCAAGAAATTCTGCATCGCCATGGCTGTTCCTTATTCTTCCTCCAGGCCTTCGATTTCCGAATCATCGAAGGCAACCACCTCCACCCGTCCGGCCGCAGCCCGGAAATCCGGATGCACATAGCGGGACTTCGAGGATTCGAGGGCCTGCCGGTCCGCGATCTCGGAAAGAGACTGCCTGGCCTTCTGGAAGTTGCCGTATCCTTCGTTGAGGACCACCAGGTTCGCCCTCGCATCATCCATTCCGGGGTCGAGTTCCAGGGCCTTCAGGAAGAACCCATAGGCCTCCTGATCTTCCCCCTTTGAGAGCCGGAGGAGGCCGAGAAGGTTCTGGCTCTCGGGGTCCTGCGGGTTCTTCTCCAGGATCCGGTGCAGCACGAGGGAGGCCAGGTCCTCTTCGCCCTGATCTGCATAGGAAACCGCCAGGGACTCGAGAAGAGAAGGGTTCCCCGGGTCCGCGTACAGGGCCTCCAGCAGCGCCTTCGGCGACTGTACTTCACCCCCCTCTCCGGAACGCAGTTTGAGGGAACCCCGTCCGATGGCTGGGGGCCGAGAACCGTCGTTCAGGACGACGTAACAGGCGGTAACCTCCGGACAGAAGATGCCCAGGTAATAGGCCTTTTCAAGGGCCGCCTTTCTGTACTGCAGGGCCTTTTCGCGGTAAGGTCGCACCTTGTCCTCTACCAGCTGCCGGTACTGCTGTCTTTGCGCCATGTCGAGCCCCTTCGGCTCGGGCGCATCGAGGAAGAAGCGCGAGATCTCGTCGTTCGCCTCGGCCGCCATCATGAGGGAGGCAATCGTCCATCGGGGATTCGAGTACTGGGCCACTTCCAGCCCGGCGGCCTCGACGGCCTGGTGGGCCTGCAGTTTCTTCTGGATCAGGGTGTTCTCGATCTTGTCTCCCTTTATGGAAATCTTCTTGAATGTCGACATCTCCTGACCGGCCCGATAGAACCGAGCCTGCGCGGCAAAGGCCCTGTCCTCCTGCGTCACGGCGACGGGTGAGGTAGCGACCTTCCGGGCGAACTGCTCGTCCACTTTCTTGAATACCCCCATCGCCTCGCTGCGCCTTCCCTGCTGATAGAGGGTATCTCCGTACAGGAACGTCCACTTCATTTCCTCCGGTTCCCGGCTCATCAGTGCACGGGAGCGGGAAAGGACCTGGGACGCGTCCTTGAGTTCCTCGTACTGATTCAGAAGCTCCTTCTCCACGTCCGACTTCTGCGCGGGGGAAAGCAGGGGCATTGCCTTCTGGTAGTTCTTCACGGCGGCCACGTTATCCCCCATCCACCCCTGGAGCTTGGCAGCCCGCATGAGGTAATCCACCTGCTCGCCACCGCCGACCCCTTCGGCCGCCTTTTCCGAGTACGATGCCGCATTCGGGAAATCGCCTGCCTCGAAGCAGAAATGGGCCATCGTGGCCAGCACGTCCTGCCTGCGCTTCGCGTCCTGCGTCTTGGCCAGGATCTGCCTTCCCCTCTCGAGCACCGTGGGGATGTCTTCGGCTTCCTTGCTCACGACGAAAAGGTTGAACAGCGCAAGTTCCTGGAGCCCGCTATCCTGGGCTTCCCTCCCCAGGGCGAGAAGGGCCTCATCCGAGCCCTCGGCACCGTCCTTGACCTTGACCGTGAGTTCCTCCAGATACCTGTGTTCCGCCGCCGCGAGAATGTTGCCCACTTCCTTCCTGAATTTAGGATCGGTGACGCGCTGGTTTGCCAGCATGGACCTCGCGTCCTTGATCAGGCCATCCAGGTCGTCCAAGCTCTTGTGGATATCCAGGACGAGGTGCCCGGCCGCCGATGCCTCCTTGGACCCCGGGTACTCCTGGATGAATCCCTTGAATCCCTGGAGCGCCGCTTTGTAGTCCCCCTGTTCGTACGAGACCCA
>JAQYVQ010000390.1 GCA_030145435.1 Syntrophobacteria bacterium
CGGGTCTCACCCGCCTTCTTCTCATAGGGGGCGATTCGACAGTAGAACTTCAGGAGCAGATCACCCATGACGAGTCCCTTCCACAGATCCTTTCTCAGGTCGTCCTCCAGGCCCATGTAGGCGTTCTGCGCAGAGGGGGAGATGATCGTCAGGTCTTCGTATCCCAGCTTGTTGAGGACGATCCGATGGAGGACACTGTACTGCCCGAACCTGCAGGGGCCGTCGCTGGTCGGCATGAAGAGCGCCACCTCGTCCGGCCGGAGGTTGTACTCCTCCAGGGCGTGGAGCATGCTCCCGGTGGTGATGTGTGCGGGCAGGCATTCGCTCCCTCGGGTGTGTTTCCTGCCGAGCTCGAACTGCTCCGGGGTGATCTCCGGGAGCATCAGGGTTTCGTACCCGTGCTTCTCGAAGGCGGCCGCAAACATGGGGACCACTCCGGTGTGCATCGGAACGAGCAGGACTCGCTTGTCGTGAAGGTCGCCAGGTGCTTTCTTGACATAGAGGAGGTTCTTTTCTTTCGGGACCTCCTCGTACTCTGCCATCAGGTCTGCAAATGCCTCGAGTCGGGTCCCGTAACCGGTGTCCGCGCTGTGCTCGTCCAATTCGAGGGTGAGCGAGGGCTTGCTGCCCATGATCTCGTCTACATAGGTGAGGAGGAAAGAGTCAGGGCCGCACGAGAAATTCGTCAGATAGAGAAGGAAGAGGTTCTTTCGTTCTCTCACGAACCGGGCCGCGTTCAGGATGCGCTGTCCGTAGTACCAGAACATGTTCTGGAAGAAGGGGTCCAGATTCTCCTCGCTGAAGGGCAGGAACTCGTACGGGATGACCCGGTAGCCCATTTCGGAGACCTTCCTCGGAATCTCGAGGTTGACCCCCCCGTCGTACACATTGTAGTACCTTCCCACCACGATGACCGCCTTCTCTCCCGTCTGCTCGGTCTCTTCGAGGATCCGCAAGCCCTCTTGCCTGCACGCTTGCCGGTACTCCTCGAGGGCCCGGAGGCCCGCCTTCCATGCGTTTGCAACCCGGCCTTTTCGGATCCCGAAGGGCTTCAGGGTCGAATGTAACGCCTTGACGTTGATCGCCTCGGGCATGGCGAAATCGATCACAGGGCTCAGGAGCCTCGCCCCCAAGGCCTCGGAAAGGGTTTCGGAGGAGCGGGCGATCGACGGAGCGGCCTGTACGTACGGGCAGAAGACGGAGTTGCTGGTGATCCGGGTCTTCTCCCCGGCGATCAGGTGTGGGATGAAGAGGTGGTCGTCCGAGCGAGCGGCCTGGGCCACATGACCGAGAAAGATCTTGATGGGAAAGCAGAACTCGGCAGGGGAGGCTGAAATGCCCGCCTCGGTGGTTTCTCTGTTCGTCGGGCGGGTGATGTGCAAGGGCACGCCCAGTGCGCTGAAGAAGGTGCGCCACAGGGGCAGGTGAGCGTAGGTGGCCAGGGCCATCGGTATCGTTACGCTGAGCTCTCCCCCTTTCGCTGTCGTCGATGTCCCGGCCGTCATGAACAGGTTCTTGCGGACCTCAAAGGGCTGGAACAGGTCGCTCGGCTTCTTCTTCGTTTCCTCCGGCTCCCTCCCGCACAAGTATCCCCACGACGGCTCGCTTTCGGATCCCTCGATCCTCGCGTGGGTGATCTTGCAGCGGTTCTGGCAGAGCCCGCATTGATCGTAATAGACCTGTACCTCTCGCTTGTAGAGGTCGAGGCCCCGGAAAGAGGAACCTTTGCCCGCCGCCTCTTCTCTGGCCAGTTTGGCCGCGCCGATGGCCCCGGTGACGTGGCAGAAGTGAGAGGTGACGATCTCTTTCGCCAGGATGATCTCGAAGGCGGCCACCAGGCCCTTGTTCTTTGCCGTGGCGCCCTGAAACAGGATCTTCTTCCCTGTGACAGGCCGGTTGCCCACGACCTTGGTCAGATAGTTGAAGCAAACGGAGTAGAGGACGGCCGCCATCGCATCCGCCCGGGAAAAGCCCTCTCGCAGAAGCTTCTCCACGTCCCGCTCCATGAAGACCGTGCACCGCTCGGAGGTAAAGGGGGGAGAAATTCCGAGGACGCGTTCTCCGATTTCGTCGACCCTGAACCCGAGCTTGTTGGCCTGTTCCTCCACGAAGGAGCCGGTCCCGGCCGCACAGACATAATTCATGTTCACATGGTCAACCCGCCCCTCGCGCATGTGGACGTATTTTGCATCCTGTCCTCCGATCTCGAAGATCGTTTCGATCTCTTCTCCGAACAGAAGCCTTGCCCCGCGAGCGTGCGCCGTGATTTCGTTGACGATCTTGTCTGCACCGATGATTTGACCGACGAGTTTCCGGCCCGAGCCGGTGGTCCCGCAGGCCGTGAATGCAACTTCGGCGCCCGATTCGCGCAGGAGGTTATCGGCCCTCTTGAGCAGCTTCCTCATTGCAGCGATCGGGTCTCCCGCTGTCCTCCTGTAGATGTCCAGAAGGACCCTGTCGTCCTCGGTGAGCAGGGCGATCTTGGTGGACGTGGAGCCGATGTCCAGCCCGAGGCTCACGGTGTATCTTCCCCTGAGGGGTTCCTGGATGCGTACTTCGTTCTCGTCTTCGTCCACGTACTCACGAAAGATCTCTTCCTCCGGAAACACGGAGCGCTCGAGGAGCAGGGGAGGGCGAACGGGAGAAGGGGGCCTCGGTTCCTGGGGTTCCGTACCTGCGGGGGCAACGGCCCAGTCCGACGCGTGACCGTTCCGGGCGAGAAGGGCAGCGCCGATCGCGGCCACGAGGTGCGGGTGTTCGATCACGAACAGGTCCTGCCCGATCACCTGCCTCAGCCATCGGACCACCTCGTTGTTCAGGGCCACGCCTCCGATGACCCCGGTCTTTCCCCTGAGGGGCTCACCAAGAAGGAGGGTGTTCGCGATGGTGAAAGAGAGTCCGCGGCACAGGCCGCACCAGAGCTGCGGTATCGTGTAGCCTTCCTGCTGCCGGTGAATCAGGTCCGACTTGGCGAAGACGGCACACCGGGCGGCCACGGACGGGGGATCGTCGACGCCCTTGAAACGGGAACACTCGGAGATGCCGATC
>JAQYVQ010000543.1 GCA_030145435.1 Syntrophobacteria bacterium
GACCACGTCGGAGGGGGTCTTCAATGCCTCGAGCGCCACGATGCAGGCCAAGAGCTCCATGCGGTTATTCGTGGTCAGCCGGAACCCGCGAGCCAGTTCGGTTCGCTCTTCCCCGTCAAGGATGACCGCGCCGTACCCCCCGGGCCCCGGGTTGCCGCGGCAACCCCCGTCCGTATAGACAAGGATCTTGCCCGTTGTGTCACCAGGACCATCAGGGGCCGTATCGGACCCCGCTTTTGAGGAGCCTTTCTTCTTTGCGGAAGCGGCGGTCTCCGCTTGGCTCTCCATCCATTTTCGTGCCTCTTCGATGGAGGGAAACCCCTTGTATCGTGCCCCGGGATAGCGCCGGATCTGACCCTCTGCGCCGCCCGGACCGAACCAGGCGGTGAAGATGCCCGGGTTTCGCCCCCTGGCAACGGCATAGTACTTCTTCGGTTTTCCCATTCAAGGCTCCATCCGCATCATTTTTTCAGCAACTTTCGTATCCCCGGCTCCAGAAGGCGCGCCTGCCAACCCATCAGCGGGCCGCAGTCAATGATTTCCTCCAGGGTCACCGGCTTGATCCGCGCAATGTTCACCAGAGCGGGCCGGGGAGCCAGGGTGGAGGATGCGATTCCCAGTTCCTCTGCCAGGCGGTCGCATTCGGCGCGGAGGGCCTTCAACTGGCCCGTGGGCGCCGTCGGGGGGCGTTCTCTCCGCTTGTTCTCCGGCCACTGGGATTCCGGTCTTTCGGCAGCCTCCCGGACCGCGTTCTTCAAGGCCTGAAGGCGTCTCCCCTTGCAGTTCCGGGGAAGCTTCGGGCCGGCCCGGAAGGCGCCTTCCGGGTCGGGGGCCGCCCGGACGGCCAGATCGAGAAGCTGCTGGTTCCCGAGGATGTGGAAGGGGGGGCGATCGACTCCGCGCGCCTCGATGTCCCGCCATTGGAAGAGGGCCTGCAGAAAGTTGAGCTGTCGGGGGGTCAGCTGGAACGATCCCTTTATTCTCCATCTCTCATTCTGGTCTTTCTCGCTTTCCCGGGAAGCCTGGATGACCATGGATTCACAGGTTTCCCGGTGCCACTCGATCCGGCCGAGCCTTTCCAGGTCGTCCCGCAGCCTTGCGGCCAAGGGCAGGAGATAACGGGTGTCGTCGCCGGCGTACCTCAACTGAGACTCGGAAAGAGGGCGCCTCGACCAGTCGGATTTCTGTCCGCCCTTGCTCAGTCTTACCCCGAAGAATCGCTCCACCAGGGAGGCCAGGCCGAATGCTTCGTACCCGAGCAGGCGGGCGGCCAGCATGGTGTCGAACACTTCCCTCTCCGGCAGGAATCCGAAGGTCATACGCATCATGCGAAGGTCGTAATCGGCCCCATGCAGGAGGAGGGGCTTGCGTGTGAGCAGGGCCAGCAAGGGAGAGAGATCCATTCCGCAGAGGGGGTCCACGATGGCGTCTTCTTCTCCTGCGGCGAGCTGGATCAGGCAGACCTTTTCGAAATAGTGGTGGAGGCTGTCCGCCTCGGTGTCCAGGGCGATCTCCGGCGCCTCTTCCAGCCGGGTGACCAAATCCAGCAGCCCGGAGTGGGTGTCTATGTAGGGTGAGTTCGCCGCATCCGACGGGTCATTCAAGGTGAGCATCCTCCTGCTTGAGGTCCTGGATCCTTGTTCAAAAGGGAGTTTGAGACCGGAACACATGAGTTCCGGATCCGCATCCAGCATCTTGCTAATCGGTTCGGGGAGTGAGGACGAGCTGATCCACCGATTCGACGATAATCTCCGGGCCGTCGTATTCCTTCAGGATGCCGGTGACCTTCACGAGCCGTCCCTCGTACCCCGTTACAGCATGCAGCCCCTCTTCCACCAGGCGAGCGAGGTCCTTGCGGAAAATGACGGCCGTAAAATCGGTCCGGTGGTCCTTGCCAAAATTCAGGTGAAAGGCCTTTGGACCCGCGTGAACGTTCACAACCTCGCCCGTAACGCTCATCAGGCAGCCGATGTACCGCCCGGCGTCGCTGTGGTCGACCTGACGAGTATCCTGCAGGGACCATACGCCAAGGCCGACGAGAAACGCCCCAACCTCGATCTTGCGGTACCGCCTGGCCACGGCCCTGCCGCAGCGGCCTATGAACAGGGTTCGGGCATACCCGTAGCGGAGGAGCTGCTCGCCCACATCCACGTTCCCCTTGTGGACAAAGGCCAGCGTCCTTCCGTATCCGTCCCGTGGCTCTTCCTTGCAGGCCTCGATCCGGACGTAGCTGCCGAGGACCACCTTCTTTTGGAAGTCTCTTGCTTCTTCATAAAGAGGCTCTCCGAGTTCGGGCGAGTCCACGCCTATGTACCTGACTCGCTCGCCCCCATCGATCTCGATCGTGTCGCCATCGATTACCTTCTTGACCGACCTGGCCTCCTCCTCGGCTCCGCTCGTGCGTGCAAGGAACCGCTCCCAGATCTCCCCGGGGGACGGGTCCAGCATTATGCCGCCCACGACTCCCAGGGCCATTCCAATGACCATCCCGGTCAAGAGACGATTGCTTGTACTTCGCTTCTTTTCCATGCTTCCGTTTCTTGCTCTGTTTGGATTGTGATCTTGTTCTTACCTTTTCTCCTGAGGCTGTCGAGAAATGGTCAGGTGCAAGGCGCGCGAAATCCTGTGGAATGAGGCGTACACCGTACGCCGCAATGACGCAGGATGAGTGCAACGCCGCAGATGACCGTTTCTCGGCAGCCTCAGTGGGCTTCGGACCAGTTCTTGCCAGACTCCATATCCACCCGCATCGGTACTTCCAGGGGCATGACCCCCTCCATTTCCTCCCGGATCAGGGGCTTGACGACCTCCATCTCGGCCTCGGGGACCTCGAAGACGAGCTCGTCGTGGACCTGCAGGAGCATACGGGTCTGCAGGCCCTGATCCCTGAGTCTTTGAAAGAGCCGGATCATGGCAACCTTGATCATGTCCGCGGCCGTCCCCTGGATCGGCGTGTTGACGGCCGTCCGTTCGGCCAGGGACCGGAAACCGGGATTCTCGGAGTGGATCTCCCGCAGGTATCGCCTTCGGTTGAGAAGGGTCGTCACGTAGCCCTTCTCCCGGGCCTGCTCCAGGCACGCCTCCCGCCAGATCTTCACCCCCTCGTAGGTCTGGAAGTATTGATCGATGAACGCACGGGCCTCGTCCCGGGTAATTCCGAGCTGGTCGGCAAGGGCATGCTGGCCCATTCCGTAGATCACGCCGAAGTTGATCACCTTGGCCTTCCTTCGCATCTCTTCCGTGATCTCCTCCGGCTTGCATCCGAACAGGAGTCCGGCGGTGTGCCCGTGGATGTCCTGCTCCTTCTGGAAGGCCTCCCGAAGCCGCGCGTCGCCCGATATCTGCGCGAGGATCCTGAGCTCGATCTGGCTGTAGTCGGCGCTCAGCATCTGCATTCCCTCTTCCGGGATAAACCCCTGCCGGATGCGCCTTCCGTCCGGCGTTCGGATCGGGATGTTCTGTAGGTTCGGGTTGCTCGAGCTTAGCCTCCCGGTGGCCGTGACCGCCTGGTTGAAAGAGGTGTGAATCCGGCCCGTCTCCGGGTGAATCAGGCGCGGCAAGGCCTCCACGTAGGTGGAAAGCAGCTTCGAGAGGCTCCTGTAGTCCAGGACGAGCCGGGGCAGAGGGTGCTCCTCGGCCAGCCGGGTCAGGACCTTCACGTCCGTGGCATACCCGGTCTTGGTCTTCTTCGGGCTGGAGAGTTTCAGCCTCTCGAACAGGATCTTTCCGAGCTGCTGTGGAGAGTTGATGTTGAATGGGCCCTCCGCCAGCTCGTGGATCTCCCCCTCGAGCCTTGCCAGCTCCGTCCGAAACTCGACAGAAAGGGAGTGGAAGTGGTCCACATCGATCTTGACGCCCACACACTCCATCTCGGTGAGCACCTCGATCAGGGGGATCTCCACATCGTGGAAGAGGTGTTCGAAGCCTTCTTCATGGATCTTCTCTCCCAGAATTCGTGTGAGCAGGTACGTGGCATGCGCGTCCTCGCACGAGTACTCCGCCGCCTTCTCGATCTCCACCTCCTCGAACCCGAGCTGAGAGGTTCCCCTCTTTCCTGTCACATCCTCGTAGGAGATCATCTTGTGATGCAGATGGGTCATGGCAAGATCATCCAGCCCGTGCCCCCTCACCGAGGGGTCCAGCAGGTAGGAGGCGATCATCGTATCGAAGGCCACCCCTTCCACCTTGACCCCCTGCCTCTTCAGGACGAGCAGGTCGTACTTGATGTTCTGGCCGAACTTCGGCAATTCCGGGTTTGCCAGCAACGGCTGGAGCCGCTCGAGAACCGAGGGCAACGTGAGCTGGTCCGGCGCGCCGAGGTAGTTGTGTGCCACGGGGACATAGTGGGCCCGGTCACCGTCTACGCAGAACGAAAGGCCCACCGGCTCGGCAAGCATCGCGTTCTTCGAAGTGGTCTCCAGATCCAGGGCGAAGCCTTCCCGGCTACAGCCAAGGAGGTCGATCAGCTCATCCAAGGCTTTCTCGTCCAGGACGGTCCTGTAATGTAAGTCGGTCAGATTCTTCTCGGCAGGCAGCTCCTCCAGGAAGCGGTGAAACTCGAACCGGCGGAACAGCTCTCGAAGGGCCGGCACGTCCGGGTCGCTTCGCCGAAGGTCCTTCACCCCCACCTCCAGGGGCACATGGCAGGCGACTTCAACGAGCTCCCGGGTCTTTCGAATCGTCTCCGTGTTTTCCTGTACCACCTTCCTGAGTTTCGGCTTCTCGATCTCCTCGGCCCTGCGGATGATCTCCTCCAGGGAACCGAACTGCTGCAGAAGGGTGGAAGCCGTCTTGGGGCCCACGCCGGGCAGTCCGGGAAGGTTGTCCACCTTGTCCCCAGCCAGGGCAAAAAGGTCGATGAGTTTCTCAGGGGGAACCCCGTACTGAGCGGCAATTTCCTCCGGCCCCATCATCACGCCCTTTCGAGGTTCTAGGACCTTGATCCGGGCCCCCACGAGCTGGTGGAGGTCCTTGTCCCCCGAGACCAGGACCGCTTCGAGGCCTTCTTCCCGAGCCTGGTGCGCCAGGGTCCCCATGACGTCGTCCCCTTCGTATCCCTCCCTCTCGATGCACGGGATCCGGTAGGCCTGGAGGATCTTCTTGATCCAGGGGATCTGCAGGATCAGGTCCTCCGGCGCGGGAGGCCGGTTGGCCTTGTAGTCCGGGTAGAGCTTGTGCCGGAAAGTGGGCGCAGGAAGGTCGAAGGCCACGGCCAGGTACTCAGGCTCGTAGTCCTTGATGATCTTCTGAAGGGTCTGGACAAATCCGTAGAGGGCGTTGCTGGGAAACCCGTCGGAGGTGGCCAGCCCCTGTATGGCGTGGTAGGACCGATACAGGGTATGCGCGCCGTCAATCAGAAAAAGCCTTTCACGGTAAGGCATTGGATCCCCTCTCAGGTCAAAGGAAAAAGGTCAAAGGCAAAGGAAAGACGGCAAGCCACGGATCCTTTGACCTTTCACCTTTCACCTTTCACCTGGAAGACTGATCGTAAGGAGTTCTTCGCCGGGATGTCAAGGAGAAGCATCGTCCCGTCCCCATCTTTTCAGTCAGGAGTCCACCAGCGGGAGGTCAAGCAGAAGGATTGCCCTGTCGGCACCTTTTCAGTAAAGTGGGCTCTCCTCAAGAAGCCCATGAAAGGAGCACGCTCGATGAGTTCCTACGTGTTGGCAATCGACCAGGGCACGACCGGGACCACCGTCCTTCTCCTGGATCACGACGGGCGGTCCGTGGGCCGCGCCTACTCGGAATTCAAACAGATCTACCCCCGGCCGGGCTGGGTCGAACACGATCCGGAAGAGATCTGGGAGGTCACCTGCAGCGTCATCGAGAAGGCGTTGCGTGAGGCCGGTATCGCTCCGGATCGGATCGCGGCCATCGGGATCACGAATCAGCGTGAGACCACGGTGCTTTGGGATCGAACCTCGGGCAAGCCGGTCCACAACGCAATCGTCTGGCAGTGCCGGAGAACCGCACCGATCTGCAACGAACTGCGCGACCAGGGGAGAGAAAACTGGTTCCGCGAAAGGACGGGCCTGGTCCTGGACGCCTATTTCTCCGGGACGAAGATCGTGTGGCTCCTGGACAACGTCCCGGATGCGCGAAACAGGGCCGAACAGGGCGAACTCCTGTTCGGGACGATCGACACGTGGCTCATCTGGAAGTTGAGCGGAGGGCGGGCCCACGTCACAGACTACACGAATGCCTCCCGCACCCTTGTTTACAACATCTATGACAAGGCGTGGGACGCGGACATTCTCGGCCTGCTCGACATCCCGGAAGGCGTCCTTCCCGAGGTGAAACCGTCGAGCGGTGTGTGTGCCCACACGGTCGCATCTCCCCCTTTTCACGCCGAGATCCCGATCGCAGGGAATGCCGGAGACCAGCAGGCCGCCCTGTTCGGGCAGGGGGGCTGGGAGCCCGGAATGGTCAAGAACACCTATGGAACCGGTTGCTTCCTCCTGATGTACACCGCCGACAGGGCCGTCCGTTCGACCCAGGGGCTTCTGACCACCCTGGCCTGCTCTGCGACCGGTGGGCCTGCCTATGCGCTGGAGGGGTCGATCTTCACAACGGGCGCAGCCGTTCAGTGGCTGCGCGACGAACTCGAGGTCCTGGGGCAGGCCGCAGAGAGCGAACAGATGGCCCGGAGCGTCCCGGACAGCCAAGGGGTCTACATGGTGCCAGCCTTCGTCGGCCTGGGAGCGCCCTACTGGGACATGGAGGCAAGAGGAGCGATACTCGGCCTGACCCGGGGAGCGAATCGGGCACACATCGTCCGGGCAACCCTCGAATCGATCGCCTACCAGACCCGGGACGTGGTCGAGGTGATGTCGACCGACGCAGGCATCCCGATCAAGGAGATGCGGGTGGATGGTGGGGCCAGCGCAAACGACTTCCTGATGCAGTTCCAGGCGGACATCCTCCAGGTCCGGGTCGACCGGCCGGCCATGGTCGAAACGACTGCGTTGGGCGCGGCCTTCCTGGCAGGCATGGGCGTTGGCTTCTGGAAGGGGGCCGAAGATCTCGGGCAGGCGCGAAGGGGGGAGAAGATCTTCGAGCCTTCTATGCCCGACCAGCAGCGGGCGGCGTTGTACAACGGATGGAAAGAGGCAGTCAGCCGGGTTCGTAGCAAACGCTAATTCCGGCACCCCGTTTTAGGATCGCCACGGCATAAGAAGCGAACATTGCGAGGAGCGCCAGCGACGCGGCAATCCCCCGGCTCCTGCAGCTTTGTAGGCTTTGAGGCCTTACTCACTCTCCTGCCCGGGAGACATTCTTCCCTTCTGGAGCATTTGGTTCATCAGGGTTTGAATGTCGCCCAGATGCTCCAACGGGGGCATCGGCGCCCCACCCTCCTCCGCGCTTATCCTTGCCTCCTCGAGGGATTCCAGAAACTCGTCGATCTGCTCCTCTGCCTGAGGGTTCTGGTCCTTGAGCTTTTCCGCAATCGCGTCCAGTCCCTCGAGGTTGCCTTGCATCAACTCTGTGAGGAGCCGCTTCGCCTCCTCACTCGTGGCCATGTCCGGGACCGATGGCGCCCCGGCCGGCGGCCGGAACGGCGAACTGCGTTTACGGGAGACCTCCGCGCGCGATCTTGGCGGGCTGGAGGCCCTCTTCCTTTCTTCACTCTTCTGGGTGTAGGAATACCGACTGGCCTCTCTCTTGTCCGCCTTTGCCAGATAGATCCGGACCTCCATGACGTCGTACTCGGTCGGCGAGGTTTCGGCCTTTGCGGCGTAAACAAAACTCGTATCCTTTCCCCGGAGGATCTTCCTCAAGGCCTTCTCCAGGGGGAGACGCTCTGCATACACGGTGATGCGGCCTTCGATCGGGCCGTCGGCTATGATCGTGAGCATCGCCATCCGGGCGAGTTCGCTCAGGACTTTGTCCAGCGAGGCATCCTTCGCCTCCAGGCTGAGCCGGCCATCTTCGTATCTCATCGACTGGATCCCGTCCGACGGGCTGCGGTATTCCTCGGCTTGAACTCGGAAGGGCAGCGACGCGAGCAGAAAGGCTGCCGCAACGACGAAAAGGCCGTATTTCAAGGACGAACTCGAATTTGACACAGTCCTGTTCCTCCTGAAGAGAATTTTCAAAAGAGTGTTTCATCTCCCCGGGGCGTTGTCAACGAATCATCGCTTCATGGCCCTTCCGGGTCGGCCATTGCGGAAAAAAATGAAACACTCTACAATGATGCGATGGTTCAAACGAAAAGGACTGGCCTGAACCCAGGCTGATGCAAGAAACACCAAGTCTCGTGTTGGGGGTAGCAATGGAAGGCAAGAAACTCTACGTGGGCAACCTGAGTTACTCTGTGACCAATCAAGATCTGGAAGAGCTTTTTTCCAAATACGGTACGGTGGACTCTGTCAATGTCATCGAAGGCAAGGGGTTCGGCTTTGTTGAAATGGCCAACGCCGCCGAGGCAGAAAAAGCGAAGAAGGAACTGAGCGAGTCAAACTTCAAGGGGCGCGCCCTGCGGGTGGATGAAGCGAACCCCCCTGCGTCATCGGATCGAAGAGGCTCGGACGCCCCCTCGTCGCCCCCGGTGCCCGAGGATCCGCTGGAAGACTGGTCCCACCTTTCCGAGGAAGTGGTGAAGGAGCGGATCCAGAAAATGATCGAGGAGGCAAGCCTGAAGGAGACCGGGTTCGGCTCACGGCGATTCTACTTCGTTACACGGGAAAACAAGATCCCCTTCCTCGATCTCTCGGATGAGCTTACGGGCCGGCTGGAGAAAGGGCAGGCAGCGATCGTGGAGCTTCCCGGGGACGATGCCGTCGACTACACGATCGTCCCGCGGGCTGTGGCGCGGCGGATGCAATCCGTCGATCCCGAATCGGTCCGTTTTCTCAACCCGCAGTCGTCTCCCGATTCCTTTCGAGACCGGGGACCGAGAAGGCCCTTCAGGAGATAGGTACTGCTGGGTCCATCAACCCTCGATCCCACTGCTCGGCGCGTCGAGTGCATCCTTACGGCTCAGCTTGATTTTGCCCTGCCGGTCCACATCCACAACCTTGACCAGGGTTTCTTCGCCTTCCTTGAGCACGTCACTCACCTTGTTGACCCGGTTGTGGTCCAACTCCGAGATGTGCACCAGGCCTTCCATGTTGCCGGAGATCTTCACGAAGGCGCCAAAGTCCTTCACGGAAACAACTGTACCCTTGTAGATCTTCCCCTTTTCCAGGTCTGCCGTGTAGTACTCGATCATCCGCAAGGCCTCTTCCAGGGCTTCCTTGCCCGGCGAGTAGACCTTGATCAGGCCGTCGTCCCCCACCTCGATATTCGTGCCTGTCTGTCCCTGGATCTGTTGAATGACCCTTCCCTGAGGACCGATCAGGTCCCGGATCCGCTCTTTGCGGATGGGGACGACATGAACCTGTGGCGCGTACTGGGAGATTTCCTCTCGAGGGGCCTCGAGAATCTTGAGCATTTCATCCAGGATGTGATGTCTTCCCTGCCTTGCCTGCTCCAGGGCCTCGGTCAACACTTCCGGCTTCACCTCGCCAAGCTTGTTGTCGAGTTGCACCGCAGTGAGCCCATTTCGGGTGCCGGCCAGCTTGAAGTCCATGTCCCCCAGGTGGTCTTCCTTGCCGAGGATGTCGGAGAGGACGACGA
>JAQYVQ010000619.1 GCA_030145435.1 Syntrophobacteria bacterium
CACCGGCTTCTGGATGTCGGGACCGGGGGAGGGTTGCCCGGGATCCCGATCAAGGTTTTCAGGCCGGATATCTTCGTTTCGCTACTCGAGGCGCGGAGAAAGAAGACCTCCTTCAACCAGCACGTCGTCGACCGGCTCGATCTGGAGGGAATCGAGGTGATCTGGGGGAGGCTGGGGGACGAGGAGATCAACGCAAGATATGCCAACCGGCCCTTCGACGGCATCATCACGCGAGCGGCCCTTTCGGCGGCCGAGGTCCTCAGGCTGGGAAAGGGAATCTTGCAGCCCGGAGGAACGATCCTCCTGATGATGGGGGTAATCGACGAAGGACAGAGGGCAGAATTGCAGGAGGAGGCCATAACCCAGGGACGTCGCGTCGTTCAGGTCGCTCCCTACCGATTGCCCGGCCACGACCGGACGAGAAACCTTGTCTTGATTCGCTGAAAACCGACTGTTTCACGTGAAACATACCCCCAATTTCCCGCGCCCCACTTGTCTTTCTCGGTCGTTTATGATAAGAACTCTTCTTTCTGTGAGCGCCTGCTGAAAGCTCCCCGAAGGTGCCGATTTGTCCATGGGCAGGATCGTATCCGTAGCGAATCAAAAGGGTGGGGTTGGTAAGACCACTACGGCCCTTAACCTATCCGCGACCCTGGCCGCTGCGGAGAAGAAGACGCTTCTCGTGGATCTCGACCCACAGGGGAATTCAACCAGCGGCCTTGGGATTGACAAGAACGCCCTCCCTGCGACCGTCTACGAGGTGCTGCTCGGGACGAAGCGCCTCAAAGAGGTGACGCAGAAGACGTCGCTTGTCTATCTTGACCTGGTCCCGGCCAATACCAAGCTGTTCGGAGCAGAGGTGGAGCTCGTAGACTTACAGAACCGAGAAAGGATTCTTCGAGACTCCCTGGAGGAGATCAAGGGGACATATGAATATATCCTCGTGGATTGTCCCCCTTCGTTGACCCTCCTTACCATCAATGCCCTTGCGGCCGCGGACTCGATCCTGATCCCCATCCAGTGCGAGTACTATGCGATGGAGGGCCTCGGACAGCTGCTGCACACGATCCAGCTCACGCGGGACACGCTCAACCCGCGTCTCGAGATCGAGGGCATCCTGTTTACGATGTTCGACGGCAGGAACAACCTTTCTCACCAGGTGGCCGAGGAGGTGAAGAAGCATTTTCCGAAAAAGGTTTTCCAGACGGTCATTCCCCGAAACATCAAGCTGAGTGAAAGCCCGAGCCATGGAAAGCCTGTAATACTCTACGATATAGGGTGCAAGGGGTCAGAGAGCTACCTGGAGTTGGCCAAAGAATTCTTGTGTTCGTATTCATAAGAGACCTAAAAGAGACTTGAATGAGCAAGAAACAGGCACTGGGAAAAGGCCTCAACGCGCTCATACCGACAGGCGGTGAGGAAGGGGGGGGGCCGAGAGGGTCCTTTCTGTGTCCCGTGGAACAGATCCGGCCCAATCCGGACCAACCGCGGAAACATTTTGACGAGCAATCCCTGGAATCCCTCGCGGTTACGATCAAGGAGAAGGGCGTCCTGCAGCCCTTGCTGGTTCGTAGGGTGGGGAATCGCTACGAGCTCATCGCAGGGGAGAGGCGTCTGCGGGCTGCCAAGAAGGCGGGCCTCGAGGAGGTGCCGGTCCTCATACGGGAGGCCGAGGAATCGGACCGTCTCGAGTTGTCGGTCCTGGAGAACATCCAGCGGGAAGACTTGAACCCGATCGAAGAGGCCAGGGCCTACAAGCAGATGCTGGATCGGCTCGAGCTTACCCAGGAGGAACTCGCTCGAAGGGTGGGCAAGGATCGCTCCTCCGTAGCAAACACGGTGCGGTTGCTGCAGCTTCCCCGGGAGATCCAGGAGGATATCGCCGTGGGGCGGCTGAGTTCGGGACATGCCCGGGCAATCCTGGCGCTTGATCGGGAGGTCATGCAGCTCAAGTTGTGGGCCCTGATCAAGGACAAAGGGCTTTCGGTCCGGGAGGCAGAGAAGCGTGTTCATGAGATGAAGGAGGGAAAGGCCGGGAAGGAAAAGCCCCCGGCCCCTCTCGATCCGGACATGCAGACCCTGCAGGATGAACTCTGTCAGCACTTCGGCACCCGGGTGAAGATCCAGACAGGGAAAGAGGGCGGAAAGATACAGATCCGGTACTCCTCGGCGGAGGAGCTGAACAGGCTCTACACATTGATCATTCATTAGCGACAAGCGAGCAGAGGCTTGGGGAGCAGACGATGAACATGGAACAGATGATAGGGTACCCGCCGAATTATTCGGTCCTCATTCAGGCGGTCATCTTCCTGGTCGCCCTGTACGTGATCAAGGCATTCATTCTGACCCCGATTTCAGAGGTCCTGAAGGGGCGCAGCGAGCGGATCGAGGGGTCGGAGCAAGAGGCGCAAAGGTTCGATGCGGAGAGCGGTCGACTCGACGCTAGCTACAGGGCAAAGATCGCCGACGCCAGGAGCCAGGCCCAGCAGGAGAGGGCAAAGCGTCGGGAGGAGGCCAGAGGGGTGGAGAGGGAGATCCTGGGCAAGGGCCGCCAGGAGGCCCAGGTGATCCTCGAGGGCATTCGATCGGAGATCCAGCAGGAGAGCACAGAGGCGAGGGGCCGGTTGCGCGAAGAGGCGGCCGGACTGTCCCGGACACTGACCGAGAAGCTATTGGGGAGGCCGGTTTCGTGAGCGCGAAGAAATGCAGCAGAAGAAAGGTTCGGCACGAGGCTTGGCTCATGAGGATTTCGGTTGCCATCCTGATCTCCGTGGCCCTTCTTGCCGTGGCAGGCCCCGTTGCCTGGGCGAGCGGTGGTGGAGAGGAGCATCATGAGGTCCATTTTGGCAAGGCGATGATCTTTCAGATCGTCAACTTCATCCTCCTCGCCTGTCTCCTGCTCTACGTCTACCGCAAAAACGCTGCGGGGAGCTTCGAAAAGAGGAGTCTGGAGATCCAGACGGCCATGGAAGAGGCGGCCAAGGCCAAGAAGGCTGCCGAGGACAAGTACTTGGAGTACCAGACTCGGGTCGTCCAATTGGACGACGAAATCGGCAAGATCATGGAGCTCGCCAAGGGGGATGCGGCGAAGGAGCGGGAGTCGATCGTCGAAGAGGCAAAGAAACAGTCTGAGAAGATCGTTCAGCAGGGAGAGTTGACGGCCAAGCATGAGGTGGAGCTGGCAAAGCAGGAACTGCGAAGAGAGGCGGCAGAGCTTGCTGCGCAAATGGCAGCGGATGCTGTTAAGAAGGCAGCGACACCGGAAGATCAGCGAAACTGGGTTAAGACCTACATCGACAAGATCGGAGAGGTCCAGTGAAAGAGGAAGTCATCGGAAGGCGATACGCCAAGGCACTGATTGCGCTTGGGCAAGAGCAGGGCACGTGGCAGGAGATCGGGCAGGGGGTCGGGGATTTCTTGGACCTTTTCGAGGAGAACGAGATCCTGAGAAAGGTCCTCTGCGACCCGATTCACGACCGGAAGAAGCGTAAGGCCATCCTGAGAGATGTCGTCGGAAAGATGGGGCTGGGAACCATCTGCTCGAATTTCCTGCAACTTCTCGTGGACAAGGAGAGAATTCGGTACCTGCCGGCCATCTACTCTGCCTATCGGCGCCTGGAGGACTCGCTGGCGGGCCGATTGCGCGCCCGGCTGGTGACGGCCCAGAGGCTCGAAGACGAGGAGGTTGCGGCAATCCGGAAAGCCCTGGAACAGAGGTTCCAGAAAGAGATAATCCTTGATTGGTCGGAGGATCGGGAGATCCTTGGGGGAGTTGTATGCAAGGTCGAAGGGATGGTTTTTGACGGCTCTGTCAGGACCCAGCTTGAGACCCTAAAAGAGAGCATGAAAGGGGAATAGCCGTGGCAGTCGGAATCCGTGCAGAAGAGATTAGCGAAATCATCAAGCAGCAGATCGCAGACTACGAGAAGACGGTCGAGTACAGCGAAACCGGAGTTGTCCTCTCCGTGGGCGACGGCATTGCCCGCATCTACGGGCTGGAAAAGGTCATGGCTGGGGAGCTGATCGAGTTCCCGGGGAACCTGTACGGGATGGTGTTGAACCTCGAGGAAGACAACGTGGGGGCTACGGTTCTGGGCGAGGTGACCCACATCAGGGAAGGGGACACCGTCAAGCGGACCGGCAGGATCGTCGAGGTTCCGGTGGGCGACGCCGTCATCGGGCGTGTGGTCGATCCCCTCGGAAAGCCCCTGGACGGAAAGGGGCCCATAGAAGCGAAGGAGAGCCGCCGGATCGAGATCAAGGCGCCGGGTATCGTCGCTCGTCAGCCCGTGAAGGAGCCGGTGCAGACCGGGATCAAGGCGATCGATTCGATGATCCCCATCGGGCGGGGCCAGCGGGAGCTGATCATCGGGGACCGCCAGACCGGGAAGACCGCGATCGCCGTCGATACGATCATCAACCAGAAGAGCACCCACGAGACCGACCAGCCGGTCTTCTGTTTCTACGTGGCCATCGGCCAGAAGCAGTCCACCGTTGCCCAGGTGGTTGACAAGCTGGAGAGCTTCGGCGCGATGGAATACACCTGCGTGATCAGCGCGACCGCCTCGGATCCGGCGACCCTGCAGTTCATCGCCCCCTATTCGGGATGCACGATGGGCGAGTTCCTCCGGGACAACGGCAAGCACGCGCTCCTGATCTACGACGATCTCTCCAAACATGCGGTGGCCTACCGGCAGCTCTCGCTCCTGCTCCGCAGGCCCCCGGGCCGCGAGGCCTTTCCGGGCGACGTCTTCTACGTCCACTCCCGGCTGCTCGAGCGCGCCGCCAAGATGAGCGATGAGCGCGGCGGTGGCTCTCTTACCGCCCTGCCGATCATCGAAACCCAGGCCGGTGACGTTTCGGCCTATATCCCCACCAACGTGATTTCGATCACGGACGGGCAGATCTTTCTCGAGACCGACCTCTTCTACTCCGGCGTGAGGCCTGCGATCAGCGTGGGGCTCTCCGTTTCTCGCGTGGGCGGCAACGCCCAGATCAAGGCGATGAAGCAGGTGGCCGGCTCGCTCCGGCTCGACCTTGCCCAGTTCCGCGAGATGGAGGCCTTTGCGCAGTTCGGGAGCGATCTCGACAAGGCGACCCTGGCCCAGCTCGAAAGGGGAAGGCGGCTCGTCCAGGTTCTCAAGCAGCCCCAGTACAAGCCTCTTTCCGTGGAGCAGCAGGTCCTGCTCATCTTCGCGGGGACGAACGGGTACTTGGACGAGTATCCCGAGGCGGCGATCGCAAAATACGAGTCTGAGCTCTATCAGTTCATCGAGTCACGCCATCCGGAAGTCCTTGCCGAGATCAAGGAGAAGAAGAAGATCTCGGATGAATTTGCTGATCAGCTGAGCAAGGTCCTCGAAGAATTCAAGAGCACCTTCATTGTGGAGTGATGTCTTTCCCTCTTCTTCCTGGCGCCGAAAAATAGCTGGATCAACCTCGAGGGGTACCGAATGGCGACGTTAAGGGATATTCAGAGACGAATTCAGAGCGTAAAGAAGACGGCCCAGATAACCAAGGCCATGCAGATGGTGGCGGCGGCCAGGCTCCGGAGATTGCAGGAGGCCCTGGAGAGCACACGTCCCTACGCGGACAAGATGAATCAGGTGGTGGGTCAGCTCGTCGGACAGATCGAGGGGGGAACGCACCCTCTC
>JAQYVQ010000032.1 GCA_030145435.1 Syntrophobacteria bacterium
TATTAATGGAAAAAACTCCGTAGAAGGACCGGATTACCCGGGCGTCCGATCCTTTTTCCTGCTCCTGTACTCGTCAAGGGCCCGCAGAAAATGCTGTTTCTGAACCTCGATGTCGAAGGGCGGGGTCTCGCACCGTTCCGGGTTCTCACGAATGTATTCCCCGATTGCGAGTCCCAGGGCCCTGTCGCATATCCAGGTGATCTCGGATCCGGCAAAGCCTTCCGTCAGGAGCGCGACCTCCTCCATGTCCACCTTACTGCTCACGGGGCGTCCTTCGTTCTTAACGGCCAGGATCTTCCTTCGGGCCTCCAGGTCCGGCACATCGAGCTCCAGGATCACATCGAATCGGCCCGCCCGCAGGATCGCTGGATCGAGCAGGTCCGCCCGGTTCGTTGCGGCCAGTACGATGACGTCCCCGACGACCTCGACGCCGTCCATCTCGGTGAGGAACTGGCTGATCACCTTCTCGGTGACCCGAGCATCCGCGTCTCCCGGGCCCCGTACCGGTACCACGGCGTCGATCTCATCGAAGAAGAGAATGCTCGGCGCCGCGAGCCTCGCCTTTCGAAAGACCTCCCGGATTCCCTTCTCACTCTCTCCCACCCACTTGGAGAGGAGTTCGGGTCCCTTGATGGCAATAAAATTGCGCTGGGTCTCGGTGGCCAGGGCCTTTCCGAGCATCGTCTTTCCGGTTCCAGGCAGCCCGGTCAGGAGGATGCCCCTGGGCGGGGGGCAATCCATCTCCTTGAAGATCTCCCGATACTGGATGGGCCACTCGACGATCTCCTGCAGCCTGGACTTCACGTCTTCCAGGCCGCCGATGTCGTCCCAGTGAACCTCGGGAATCTCTACGAAGATCTCCCGGATCGCCGAAGGGTCCACCATCTTCAAGGCGCTCATGAAGTCGTCCATCGAAAGGGTCAGTTCATCCATGAACTCCAAGGGCAGGCCTTCCTGCAGCATGTTCGTGTTTTCCATGAGCGTCCGCAGGCGGTACAGGGCCGCCTCCCGGCACAACGCCTCCAGATCGGCGCCCACGAAACCGTGGGTGATCTCGGCAAGCTTCCCGAGGGCCACGTCCTCGTCCAGGGGCATGCCCAGGGTGTGGATCTGCAGGATCTCCAGACGGGCCTGCCTGTCCGGAATCTTCGTGGCGATCTCACGATCGAAACGGCCGGGCCTGCGCAGCGCGGGATCGATTACATTGGGGATGTTCGTCGCCCCGATGACGATCACCTCGCCCCTTGACTTCAAGCCATCCATCAGGGCGAGCAACTGTGCTACGATCCGCTTCTCGACCTCGCCGGTCACCTCGGTCCGCTTCGGGGCGATGGCGTCGATTTCATCTATGAACAGGATACTGGGTGCCTTTTCTGCAGCATCTTCGAAAAGCCCGCGAATCTGCGCCTCACTCTCACCGTAGAATTTGTTCACGATCTCCGGGCCGTTCACACTGATGAAATGGATATTCGCCTCATTCGCAACGGCCTTGGCGATCAGGGTCTTGCCCGTGCCCGGCGGGCCGTGCAGAAGGACCCCTTTCGGCGGGTCGATGCCCAGCCGTTGAAAGACCTGGGGATGCTTCAACGGAAGCTCGATCATCTCCCGGATCCGCTGGATCTCCTCCCAGAGCCCCCCGATGTCCTCGTAGGTGATGCCCGTCTTGTGCTTGTCGAGCCCCTCGTCGGTTCCTTCCTGCTCGATCATGATCTCCGTCTGCGGGCCCACCACGACTTCCTGGGCGGGCTGCGCCTCGATGAGCCTGTAGAGGCGGAAACCGGAACCCATGAAGCGCACACGGAACTGATTGCCCACCATCAAGGGCATGCCCTGAATCACGCGGCGTATGTACTCGGTGTCCTGCGCCCTCGAGGCCGCCTCGGGATTAAGGAGGGAGAGCTTGACCTCCGTAGCCGTCTGGGGCATGGCCGGCGCGATCTGCACCGTGTCGTCAAGCCCCACTCCCGCGTTCTCGCGGAGCACACCGTCCATCTGTATCTGGGCGTTCCCCCGGTCATACATCATGGAATGCATGGCACGGGCCAGGGTCTTCTTCTCTCCCTTCATCAGGACGATGTCACCCGGTTTGATTCCCAGCTTGTCCATGTCCTCCTTGTCGATCCGCACGACATGAAGGCCCACATCCTTCTTGAGGGCTTCCACGACCCGCAGCGATAAGCTCTTCTTGCTCATTTCATTTTCCTTTGACCATTCCCAGAAGAACGCGATACGGCCCCGGCGTCCCGGACGGAACGAAGGCCACTCGATCTCCAGGGTAGATTTTCGCGTCAAGCTGTCTAATCAGGCCGTTTATGAATACGGCCTCGACCTTATCCAACGGCAGCCCGAGTGCCGCCGCCACCTCTAGGCCTGATTTGCCTTCCGGGGGTACGGTTTCGTCGAAACGGTCCGGCAGGCCCCTTTCCTTCATGAAGGACCGAAGAAAGCCGAACATTCGGACGTTCACGACCCCGGACTCTGTGTCCTCAACCATGGAACAGCCTCCTCTGAAATCACAGTATGAGACAGCCCGCGCTTGTGTCAACCAGTGCGACCCCCTGTTGCGATGCAATTTGCTTGGGCTCCATGTTCCGGCAACATAGTCCCTCGTCCCCCGCTGACAAACGGAGGCGCCGGAGGCGTGTGCGTGGATCCGTCCGAGGGGACTCGGGAATCCTCCGCCAGTCGCCCTGCACAAATCGCCTCGCAACAGGGGATCGCACCAGATTCCCAACGCCTCGCCTCCCACGGGATACTCGGAATAGGCTTTGTTTGGGCACTGTATCGCTCGTCGTCGTCCTCGTCCTCGAATTCGGGCACGGGCACGATCCCCTTAATCGGGGACAGCCACCGAAAGCACGAGTCCCGGTCCCGTTTTTACAGGGTCTTTTTCAGTGGCTGTCCCCGATGAGTACGGGTCTGATTCCTCATCACTTTTCAGGTAGAATGGAGGCGTTTGTCGGGCATCATGATCATAGAGCGAGGACGCTTTCATGGAACGATTGAGACTCGGGACATCGGAAATAGAGATCACGCAGATCATCATGGGAACGTGGCAGGCCGGGAAGGTTATGTGGGCGGGCATCGACGACGCGGAAACCTCCCGGGCGATTCGGGCCGCCTACGACGCTGGCATCAACACCTTCGACACGGCGGAGTCCTACGGCAGGGGGCACTCCGAACGAATCGTCGGGGAGGCACTGGCCCCTGTTCGGGATCAGGTCATCCTGGCAACAAAGGTCGCCTCCCATCTTCTGCAATACGACCAGGTCATCGAGGCGTGCCACCGCTCTCTCGAGAACCTGAGAACAGACTACATCGATCTCTACCAGATCCACTGGCCCGCCGGATCGTTCAAGAGCAAGATCGTCCCGATCGAGGGAACCATGCGGGCCATGAACGATCTGAAGGAGCGGGGCAAAATCCGCGCCATCGGCGTGTCCAACTTCTCCCGGGCCCAGCTGGAGGAAGCCTGCCAACACGGCCGGATCGTGAGCCTCCAGCCGCCCTATTCCCTCTTCTGGCGGCACGTAGAAGAGGACGCGATGCCCTATTGCCGGGAGAATGACATCACCCTGCTCGCCTATTCACCCATGGCCCAGGGGCTGCTCACGGGCAAATTCGGCAAGGGGCACAAGTTTTCCAAGAGGGACCACCGTGCGAAAAACAAGCTTTTCGGGGAGGAGCAAGCAGAACGGGTGCACCAAGCGCTCGAAGCGCTGCGTCCGATCGCCGAGAGCCGCGGGATCACGCTGGGGCAGCTCGCACTCGCGTGGGCCATCGCACAACCCGGCACGTGCGCGATCGCGGGAGCCCGGAATGCCGAGCAGGTCCTGGAGAATGCTAAGGCGGGCGAGGTTCGACTCACCGCGCCCGATCTGGCCCGGATGGACGAGATCGGGCGCAGGGTCACGGATCCCCTGGACAAGGATCCGGTCCTGTGGAAGTTCTGATCCGGTTCTAGAAGCCGTACAATACCTTGAAGGTAGTCTTAAAGCCTTCCGACCGGTTCTTTGCACCTATCTCCCAGACCGATGCCCATGTTATGAGCAGGTTCTTCAGCGGCGTGAGGCTCAGGATCGGACCGATCGCGTAGACCTGCTCCTTCTGCACGAGGGCGTCTGCCAAGCCAGGGACTACCCCTGAAAGCCCCCCGGGATTCTCCAGATCGTCGTCGTTGAGCTGCCACATGCAGTACCCGGTAACGCCTGCCCAGAGCGTCTTGTAGAAATTATGCTGCAGCGTGTAGTTGAAATGGATGTTCTGGCCGGGCTGAAGGCTCGAGTTGTCACCGTATAGGGTCCTGTAAGGGCTGTTGTTCGTCGAGTTCCAGGCGTAATGGATCCGCATACTGAAATCGGTCTTCGGCGTGGGGAACAGGGTGAAGGCATAGTAGGGGTTGAAGGTCACGATGTTGGAGCCCGGGTTGATCAGGTATTCGTCCGAATACTTGCCCGTGGGTATGATCACATCCAGCTCGACCCTGTGGAAATAGGGCTTTCCGAAGAGGCTCTTGCCGCTCCAC
>JAQYVQ010000041.1 GCA_030145435.1 Syntrophobacteria bacterium
CCTGCCGAGGTCTACCGCTGGGAGAGCGCGATCGCGAACAGCCGCCAGGTGTTATTGCAGGCCACCTCCCGGAGGCAGCAGGCAGAGCGGGCCCTCAACCGGTTGCTGAACAGGCCCCTGAACGAGCTGTTTACCACGGAAGATGTGGGCCTGAAGGATCCGATCCTGATGACCAGCGACGAACGGTTCAGCAAGTCCGTGAACAACCCGTGGGCCCTGGCGGTGTTTAGTTCGTTCATGGTCAAGGAAGGCCTGGCCAACTCGGTCGAGCAGCGGGCCCTCGACGCGGCCATCGCCGCACAGGAGAGGCTGCTGGCCTCTGCGAAAAGATCCTTCTGGGCCCCCACCGCTGCACTTTCAGGGGAGGTGACCCAGTTCCTTGCCGAGGAGGGTGCAGGCAAGGAACCCATAACCATCCCCGGCTTTCCAGGGGGGGCTTCGCTCCCCAGGGCGGACGACACCGACTGGGGCGTGGGGGTCAGCGTCTCCCTGCCCCTGTTCGAAGGGGGGCTTCGCTTCGCCGACAAGAAGCGCGCCATCGAGGAGCTCGCGCGCCTGCGGATCGAGCGGCAGTCCACCCGGGAGCGGATCGCCCTGGCGATCGAGACAGCCGTTCTCAGGATTCAGGCCTCCTACCCGAGCATCGACCTTTCCAGCGACGCCAGAAAGACCTCGCTCAAAAACCTGGAACTCGTGCAGGACTCCTATTCTTTGGGCGTCGTTTCGGTGATCGACTTGATCGATGCCCAGACCTCGGCACTGGTCTCCTCCCAAGTCGCTGCGAACGCGGTCTACGATTTCCTGATCGACCTGATGGAGATGGAGCGGGCCGCGAACGACTTCGACTTCTTCAAGACGCCCGATGAGCGGGCCGCTTGGTTCAACAGGGTGGAGGAATATTTCCGGGAGAACGAGGCCATGCGGCCTGCGCCCTACTGCACCCCGGAAGAGTACCTGGAGAGGAAGGGGGGGAGAAAGGAAGAATGACCGTCTTGATTGGCGGGGCCTCCCCCGCCCGCACCCCCTCCCGCGCCCGCGCACCCGGAAAAGGCTATCTTGGACCTTATGGCCGGAAAGTGGATCCAATACTCTTGAGGGGTTCCAGGCATTCAACGTTGGAGCAAGTCCGGATATTGCGAGCGTTAGCGAAGCAATCTCCCAGCCTCACAGGTAAGCAAACGAGAAGCTTGGAGATTGCTTCGGTCGCCTTCGCTCCCTCGCAATGTCCGCAATCTAAGTGACCACACTTAAGTGTATATGTACTTAGCGTTATGTTTGGTACTGGATACCAGAGGGGTGAAGGAAAATGCTTCCGACTTGTCGAATGAAGATTCTGTTGGCTGCCGTTCTATGGGGCATTCTTTTGCCGGCCTGTGAAAGCGAGGAACCGGTGCGGGAACCGATCATCCGGCCTGTTCGCACCCAGCAGGTCTTTTCGACCGGCGGAACCCGGGTTCGGACCTTCTCCGGAACGGCTCAGGCGGGCCTCGAGTCACGGTTGAGCTTTCGGGTGCCCGGGAAGGTGCAGCTTCTCAACGTCAATGTGGGAGACCACGTCAAGGCAGGGGACCTGATCGCCGAGTTGGACCCGATGGACTACCGGCTTCAGGTCGAAGAGACCGAGGCCTCCCGCGAGAGGGCTCGGGCGGATCTGCGGAATGCCGAGGCGAAGTACGCGCGCGTGCGGGCCTTGTACGAAAACCGGAACGCATCCCGGGACGATCTGGATGCGGCCCGGGCAGGCGCCGAATCAGCACGAGCGCAGGTCCATTCGATCGAGAAGCGACTCGAGCTGGTCGGCTCGCAACTGCGCTACACCCGCCTGAAGGCAGCAACGGACGGGGCCATCGCCGAGGTGGGCGTAGAGGTGAACGAGAACGTCCAGGCAGGCCAGACGGTCGTTCTTCTCACTTCCGGCGCCAGGCCCGAGGTCAAGGTGGGCATGCCCGAGAGTCTGATCGCTCAGGTCGAGGCCGGAGGCAAGGTGAGCGTGACCTTTGATTCAAGCCCGGGGGCGACCTTCACCGCGGCGATTACCGAGGTGGGTGTGGTGACAGGTATGAGCACGACCTATCCGGTCACGGTCAGGCTCGAAGAGGCGGATCCTGACGTGCGTCCCGGCATGGCTGCGGAGGTGGCCTTCCGTTTCGGGTCTCCTGACGACAGGGAACGCTTTCTCGTGCCGCCGGTGGCCGTGGCCGAGGACCGAAAGGGCCGCTTCGTTTTCATAGTGGAACAAGGCTCGGAAGGCTTCGGGGTGACACGTCGCAGGCCGGTGACGGTGGGGGAACTCAGGGAGGAGGGGATCGAGATTCTCGAAGGTGTTTCGGATGGCGATCTCCTGGTGATCGCGGGCATCAGTAAGATCGTGGACGGGATGAAGGTAAGACTCCTTCCCGAGAGGAGCACCGGCCGATGAGCATAACCAAGGCGGCACTCGACAACAATCGGGTCACGGCGGTCGCCCTCCTGGTCATCCTCATCGTCGGGCTGGGCGCCTACCGGGATATGCCCCAGAGCGAGGACCCGGGCTTCATCATCCGGGTCGCCCTCGTGATCACCTATTTCCCGGGTGCAAGCCCGGAACGGGTGGAACAGCTCGTCACCGACAGGCTCGAGGAGGCGATACAGGAGATCCCGGAACTGGAATATATCTCCAGCGAGTCCAAGACCGGCGTTTCCGTCATCTACGTGCATATCCTGGAGAGCTACACGGAGATGCGCCCCATATACGATGACCTGAGGCGCAAGGTCGACAGGGTCAGGCCCGACCTCCCTGACGGAGTGATCGGTCCGATCGTGAATGACGAATTCGGTGACGTCTTCGGGATCATCGTCGCTCTGACCGGAGAGGGCTACACCTACGCGGAACTGAAAGAGGTGGCGGACGATGTCCGCAACGAGCTTCTCCTGCTGAGCGAAACGGCGAAGGTGGAGATTCAGGGGGCCCAGGAGGAGCGGGTGTTCGTCGAGTACAACAACGCGCAGCTCGCCGAATTCCGCCTGTCCCCGCTGCAGCTTGCCCAGATCCTCGACACGCACAACATCATCATCCCCGGGGGGGACGTGACGACGGCGGCGGAGCGCATCGTGCTCGAGCCGACGGGCAATTTCGAGTCCGTGGAGGATCTCCGCCGGTCCG
>JAQYVQ010000079.1 GCA_030145435.1 Syntrophobacteria bacterium
ATACGTCTCCTACCTCCTGGCCATACCTGTTCTGGCGGCATTGACACCCGAAAAACACGAGATTCGCGTATTCGATGAAAATGTCGGCGATATCGACTATACCTGGCCGGCCGACCTGGTTGGCATCAGCGTCAGGACCATGTTCGCCACGCAAGCATACGCAATTGCCGAAAAGTACCGGGAAATGGGGGTAAAGACGGTACTGGGCGGCGTGCATCCGAGTATGTGCCCCGATGAAGCGCGCGGACATTGTGACAGTGTGGTCGTAGGCGAGGCCGAGCATGTCTGGCAGACGCTACTCGAAGATGCGGAAAAGGGCCGTCTGAAGCCGGTTTACAAATCGGATGCGAAAGCCGATATGACGGCTACGCCGCTGCCGCAACGGGTAGGACTGGCAAACCGTCAGTATCTTTCCGATATCGTACAGACCACCAAAGGATGCCCATTCGCTTGCGAGTTCTGTGCGGCACACGCCATTGATGGACAGAAGATCCGTAATAAAACCGTCGATCAGGTTATCCAGGAAGTGACCGCCCTCGGCCAAACGGTAGGCGGATATAAACGCAAGAAAGCCATTTTTTTCGCGGATGACAACATCATTGCCAACAAACGATTTGCCGCCGATCTGTTTAAGGCGCTCAAGCCGGCAAAGGTCAACTGGATGTGCCAGGCTTCCATTGACATTTCCGAAGAAGACCGGCTGCTCGAATCGATGCGGGAAAGCGGGTGCGGGGCGGTGTTCATCGGTTTCGAAACACTCTCGCAGGACAATTTGGCCAGTATGAACAAAGCCATCAATCTAAAATTCTCCTATGCCGAGGCCATCGAAAAAATCCAGTCCTACGGCATTCTGGTCCACAGCTCATTCATCCTGGGTTGCGATTTCGACACCCCGGCGTCCTTTGACGAACTGATCGCGTTTATTAACGACAACCACCTGCTGATGCCGCTCATCAATATCCTGACCCCGTTTCCAGGCACCCGGCTCTTTGACCGCCTGGCCTCGGAAAACCGAATCCTTCACAAAGACTGGAGCAAGTACGACGCCAAACACGTGGTGTTCTCACCGTCAAACATGAGCCCCGAAGAACTGGCGGCCGGCTACAAGAAAGTAATCCGTTCCGTATACGCCTTTGATACGATTCTGAACAAACTGAAGTATTACTGGGGCAGAGATTTCTGGCATTATGCAAATGAAATCAATCCGGTAAAGATGAATTACCGCCTTCTGTTCGCCCTTCGGCTATGCTCTCTTGTACCCTCCCGGAACATCCCCCGCTCCTTGTTTGCAATGAAAATAGTTCCGAGAGTATTTGACAAGCATGTGCGTGTATCTACAATCCTGACGATGATGGCTTACAACGATTTTGCGTATTCCGTTCGGTAAATGAAAAAGAAAGACGATAAGAAGCAATCGGCCCCGCATGTAATCACATACAGAGAGGCGAAAAAAGCGCTGGAAGGCTCTCTGGAGAAACAGGAATAAAGCGAACACGAAGCGTCACTGGAGACACCACATACCCTGCGTTTCCCAGCGCGTTGAGCAGTTCGCTACCGCCAGCAGAGAGACTACGATCTCATGTTGAAAGATGGAATCCACGTAATGTATGAGTTTTATCTTAATTTGAGAAGAAAGGTCGGCAGATGAAGGTATGCACGAGAAATATGAAAAGGAAACAGAGGCGCACTGAATGCCTCTTTGAGTATTATTTTAGCGTCCAGGGGGATGCCTTCCCCTTTTGAAGTCCCTTTTTATGTATGATTCGCCTGCTCCATCTGTCTTGTAGGAAGGAGGGTCGTGGTTCTCCTTAATTTGTAAAGATGACTCGTTTCAGGGGAGGTGGTTTCTTCCTGTCCCCAGCAGACCTTTTGGGGTCAGAATGCAGGGAAGGAGCATCGTTCTATTCAATGATCTCCAGGACGGCGCTGTCAACCGGGGAACGAAAGCGAACCGGGAAGTGACTCGGAGGTGCAAATCCTCTGGGGGCCTTGGTGGCAGGAACCCCTACGTTTCGCATGGGGGTTACTCAGGGGCAATCGTGTTGTACTCTAACATCTCTGGTTTCCAGTTCCGAGATATAATGGTTGCAGGAAGCTGTGCTCAAAGGATTCCCCACGAGATCGACCCAATCTCCGGAATCTATAACGGGATTTCGAACAAGGGGGGAACCGGTTGAAACGCTTTCGATGTCGGTCAACAATAGGGGAGAGCATCTCCAGGGTCCCATCTGCAGAATGTACACTGCCCTCCCGAAGCTTCACTGCCAGACAGTCCCCCTCAGAGGTAAACACAGAACAGGGGATGGTAACAGTTCTTCTCAAAATGACCGTTGTACGACACTCCCTCCTGCCTGCCGTGCGCAGGATCCTCGGTGGAGTCCAGATCGATGATGAGCCGGCCTTTGGCTTCCTTCCTGAGAAGTGCATCGATCGATCTCTGCAGTGTCTCGTCGAGTGCCACCGACCCCTTCGTGTTTCCGAGGATCTCGTTTTCAAGCCGGGAGAGCATCGACTGGCTCGCCGCATATTCATCATTCTTGCCCAGGGCCAAACGCAGTGCGGGATCGATCCGGAGGTGATTGGCGTCATTGCAGTCTTCATACCCGGCTGCCATCTGGTAGACACGTTGACGGATCAGGTCCACCTAGGAGTGTCGCAGAGGGGATGCCCGCCTCGGATCGTCCATGCAATCTCCAAGGGGAGCCGTGATGTTGAACCTTTCGTCGATTTCCCGCAGCATCAAAACACCTGCATCCGAGCTGATCTTGGCTCCCCGGAAATCGATACGAATGGACCTGTTGAAACTCGGAAAAACAGTATTAGTTTTCCGCTCACCATGCTGGTTCTTCCGAATGCCTCCCCCAAATGCCATGTTTTTGTAATTATATCAGGCGCTTGGCTTGGTTTCCAGCGCTTTTCTCTGCATTACAGCGGAATAATCCAGGTTAATCCCCTCTCTGACCCCCAAGATCAAGACCTCCGGGAGTCACCTCTGCCCCATTGTGGACGAGTTGTGAGCCAGTGATCTCTCCGCCCAGCTGGCAAACGAATGGGAGTTCCTGGGACAATATTTCAAATCGACATCGCTACGGTTCGGGCTCGCAGAAGACTCGGAAGCGCACCCAGAGACAAAGCTGTGGCGCAGGTCGTGCACTCGCATGCGGGGAAGCCCTGCCCTTTTAAGCGTGTTTGCGAAGGCACCCCTTGCGTCCTTTCGCCCTTACGGTTCGGGAATACACAGCCGGAAATCCTTGTCTCATGGAGGCGCTTTAGCATCTCCCTTAAGGGATCGGCCCTGGGGAAGTACTTGACCTCGTTGTTCTTTGTATCACGGAAGACAACTTGGCCAGCCTCAAAATCCACATCGTCGTCCCGTTGTAAGCCCGTAACCTCACAGTCCCTCCGGGCGGCCATCACGCCTCTCACTTCGGTTTCTCGCCGCGGCATGCCCCTACATTCTTGGGCGTTTTCGCTCTTGACACACATCTACGTCACCCCTTACTCTGTTCCTGCCTGAAAGTAGTCTAAAAGTAAGGAGACAAGCGTTTCCGTCCCCCCTGCCTGGGCCGGGAAAGGGTCTCTTTCCACCCACTTCAGGGACTGAAGACTCAGTCATGAACGTCATAGTCATTCTTTTCTTCCGGAGGATGTTTTCAAGGATAACCAAGGGGCCTGTTCTCAGGCTGGCCATCATCAGCGTTGTTCTTCTTCTCCTCACTGGTATCGGCGTGAGCATGCTGGAAAGGGACCTGTCCTTTGCCGACTCCATATGGTGGAGTCTGGTTACCGTAACTACGGTGGGCTACGGAGATATCACCCCCCAGACATGGGGGGGGAAGGTCCTGGGCGGGGTCCTGATGCTGTTCGGCATCGGTTTCATAGCGCTTTTCACCGGCACCATAGCCGGTGCCATTGTCGAGGGCAAGAGCAAAACGGAACGGGGGTTGAAGGCTGTGAACGTAAAGGCACACATCTGTTTGTGCGGCTGGAACCATGAGGCTCTGGAGATTATCGAGGAATTCCGCACGGACCTGAAGACGAAACACAAGCCGATCGTGCTGGTGGCCAATCTTCCTGAATGCCCGGTGCAGGATGATAACATCTTCTTTGTGCGCGGCGACGTTACGCCGGAGATCCTGAAGATGGCCAATATCGAAGAGGCTGAGGTTGCCATCGTGCTTGGTGACGAGGGTATTGAAGCCTACTCCAGGGATGCCAGGGCGATTCTCAATGTGCTCACCATCAAGACCATCAATCCTGAGCTCTATGTTTGCATCGAGATTGCGGACCGCGCCAACTATGATCACTGCCTGAGGGCCAAGGCAGACGAGATCGTTGTTTCAGGAGAACTCTGCAGCTCCCTGCTCGTCCAGGCCGCCGTGGACCATGGGATGACACGGGTCATCTCGGAACTGGTGAGTAACCGCTACGGGTCCGAACTCTACAGGATGAAGGCCCCGGCCTCAATAATCGGTCACACCTATGTGGATGCCCTGCCCCGGCTCAAGGAGGAGTTCAACGTGACCCTGGTGGCTGTCGGGTCCCCTAAGGGCGAGGATTTCGAGATCAACCCCCCGGCTGATTACCCCATCAGGGAAGGTGAGACCCTCGTGGTGGTTGGGGAGGACAGGCCGGGGGAGATCGAGTGATGGAGCTGTTCAGGAGGTTCGGCAAGGTTGTGAGTTCGCGCCTCCCCCATCGAAAGGAGCCAGGGGCCGAACCGGGTTACCGTAAAACCGACGCCACCACGGATGAGGGGCCTTTGGGAGGTGGGCCAGGCCCTGACCGTTCCGGGGCCGAGACAGGGGCGGCGTTGGCGGGCGGCCTTGTCTTGCGCCATTGTTACGCTAATCTGGAGATCCCCTGCGGGTCTGACTTGAAGGCAGCGAAAACCGCCTGGCGCCGGTTGATGAAACGCTATCACCCGGACCTGCACGGCAAGGACCCTCGGAAGCGAGAGATCGCTACAGAGTTGACAAGGAAGCTCACCGAGGCATACAGACAGATAGAGAGGAGTTTCCAATGAAAGGGCATCCATGACAATATGGCCCTGCCTGGCAGTCACGATCTTGGGAAAGGAGGTTTGCGAATGAGCGAACATTTTGAGCGGGTAAAGGACTATCTCGATGAACTCGGGTATGCTGTCAATCAGGAAGATACTGCCGAGGAACTGGTGGTCATCACCGATGAGGAGCAGGGAATCCACAACCTGATTATCGACTGCGAGGATCCTATCCTCGTGATTGAGCAGGCCATCATGGAGGTGTCCGGGAAGGGGGGCGAGGTGTTCAAACGCCTCTTGCAGATGAACCGTAACCTGATTCACGGCGCCTTCGTACTGGACGAAGAAGGACGCACGGTCATCTTCCGGGACACGCTTCAAATCGAGAACCTGGACCGCAACGAACTCGAAGGGACCCTGAATTCCCTGAGCCTGGGCCTGGCTGAAAACGCGGAAGAACTCCTCTCTTTTGCAAAAACATGAGAACAGGGATTCAAGACGCGTGTTAACCCTTGCTTCCCTGTAGCTGGTGACAACAGGGAGGATGAGATTCGATAAGGAGGACTCCTATGGCTGGCATATTCAACAGACTTTTCAAGATGGGACAGGCAGAGGCCCACTCGGTGGTGAACAAGATGGAAGACCCCATCAAGATGACCGAGCAGGGTGTCCGCGATCTCAAGAAGGATCTCCAGGCAACAATGCAAAGCCTGGCCGAGGTCAAGGCCCTGGCCAATCGTATGAAGAAGGAAGCGGACAACAGTCGCAAGCTGGCCGAGGACTACGAGCGTAAGGCCAGGTTGCTGCTGCAGAAGATGCAGTCAGGTGAGCTCGATGGGGCCGAAGCGGAAAGGCTGGCCAGAGAGGCCCTCAGCAAGAAGGCCGAGGCCGCGCAGAAGGCGGTGGAGGGGATGGCCAATTTTGAAAAACAGAAGGGTATGGTAGACCAGATGCAGGGGAATGTGGACAAGCTGAAGTCGACCATTTCATCATACGAAAACGATCTCATCACCCTGAAGGCGCGGGCCAAGACAGCGGTGGCCACCCGCAAGATCAACCAGCAGATGGCCAAGACCGACCCCTCCGGGACCCTGGCCACCCTCGGGCGGATGCGGGAACGGGTGGAGGAGGAGGAATCCCTGGCTTCAGCGTACGGAGAGCTGGCCTCCCCGGCCGCGTCTGTGGACGACGAGATCAACCGGGCCCTGTCCAGCCCGGACACAAAACTGCTGGAGGCCGGGGACTCGCTGGCCGCGCTGAAGACCCAGATGGGAATCAGTGATTGAGACTAAGTTCTGGCACTAGGAGCCTGTCGGAATACCTCCATTGACCGTCATGGATGGGCATGTTTCATGAAGAATGGGCGGTCGATTCTTGAGAAATATGGCATTCCGTGAAGGGTTGTTGGGGTATTCCGACACACTCCTAGGGAGGTTCTCAAAGAGAAGATGGGCATTTCAGATCTCTTTCGGAAGAAAAAGAAGGAGCCAGAGCTGGATTCCCTGCATGACCTGGTGCTTTCCAAGATGAAGCCAGGCTGTTTTGTGGACTATGATCTTGAAACGTGGGAGGTGACCAGGTACAACACCTACGACTGGGGTGACGGTATGATCACCGAGGAGTGGGAACTGAGGAACGGAGACGAAGTCCGCTATCTTGACAAAGAAGAGGACGACGAGGTGGAGTGGTCCCTGTCACGGAAGATACCCTTTGGCAAGTTCGACCCTGACGGCTCTATTGCGCGTCATATCATAGAAAAAGAGGACCCCCCGGGACAGGTCCCCTATGAAGGCGAGACCTACTATCTAGAGGAGAGCGGGGGAGGGTTTTTCCGACGGGATGGCAAGGGACCGGGAAAAGAATTCCTCCGTTGGGATTACCTAAGTGACAAGGCAGGGGCCTTTCTCACCATAGAACAGTGGGGGGAGGAAGACTTTGAGGCTGTGGCCGGTATGGCGGTAGAGGAGTACCAGTTCATCAACATCCTACCCCCTGGCCAACCTCAGTAAACTGATAGGGAGCGGCATGAAAATGAGGTGTTATGGAATCTGTGTGAGGAGAACCGCGACTTCTGTGATCGGGGCCCTTTCCTTGATGCTGATCGCGCTCGGATGCTCCGGGGCAAGGCCTGACAATCCTATGGTGGAGATGCGCGAACGCCTCCATGGGGAACCGGAATATTCGGTTATCCTTACCGACATGAAGGACGACAGCGGACTCTTCTCCACCCAGTACTCTCATCGGTATCAAGTCATAATAGGGGAAGACCTCGACACCAGGGGATGGACGCCCGTGCCCGAGGATGTCTACCGTCGCTACGAAAACTTCCTGGGTATGACTATCCTGTCCAAGACCGAGGATGGTGAGGTAACGGAAACACCTTTTCCCCCGGGCTACCAGCATGTGGGCAATCCCAAGTACGGCCGGTGGGAGACCAATCGCTCCGGGGAGAGCTTCTGGTCCTTCTACGGGAAGTACGCCATGATGAGCAGCCTCTTCAACCTCGGTATGGGAGGACGGACCGTGTACCGGGGTGACTGGGATGGCTACCGCCGAAACTCCGGCCAGGGGAGACCCTATTACGGACAGAACCGGGAGTACGGCACCAACGGTTCCTTCACGAAGAAGACCAAGCCGGATTTCTATAAGAGAAAGATGGCCAAGCAGACACGGACCAATGAGAGCTTTCGCAACAAGGTCGATCGCCGGGCAGGCCGCTCAAAGACCGGCTATCGATCCAGGGCAGGGGGATACGGGAAGTAGGGCCTCCTATGAGAACCGCCCGGAACCGGGAAAGGGCTAGTCATGATTCATGTTCTTGACAATCTGGTTGTTTCATTGATCTATCTGTTTTCAGCCTTCATCATTTTCTTTGTGGGCAAGCTCCTTTTTGATGTGCTCCACCGCAGTTTCCGTCTCAACCATGAACTGGTTGAAAAGGACAACTTTGCCCTGGGAATCGCCATGGCCGGGTACTACCTGGGACTGACCATCGCTATCGGCGGAAGCATCGTCGGTCCTTCAAATGGTCTTCTCGAGGACATGATCGACATCATCTTCTTCGGGCTGACCAGCATTATTCTTCTCAATATCTCTATCCTGATAAACGACAAGCTGATCCTTCATTCCTTTAAGAACGTCAAAGAGGTCATCGAGGATCAGAACTGCGGTACCGGGGCGGTGGAGTGCGCTTCGTACATAGCCAGCGGGTTGATTATTTACGGAGCGGTCTCTGGAGAGGGCGGCAGCCTGGTCACGGCGGCCGTGTTCTGGGCCTTGGGACAGGCCGCCTTGGTGGTGGCGGGCCTGGTCTATGACCTGATAACCCCCTACAATCTCCACGAGCAGATCGAAAAGGACAATGTGGCCGCAGGGGTCGGGTTTGCCGGTGCGCTCATCGCTGTGGGAAACGTTGTTCGGTGGGCCATATCAGGGGATTTCGTCTCCTGGAGTGAGAACATATTAGAGTTTGTCCTTTACGGAGGCGCTGCCCTGGTGCTGCTTCCTCTTGTACGGCTTCTTGTGGACATGATCCTTCTGCCCGGAAGAAAACTGAGCGATGAGATTTCGAGGCAGGAGCGGCCCAATCTCGGGGCTGCTTTCATTGAGGCTTCATCCTATGTCGGGGCTTCCTTCCTCCTTACCTGGTGTCTCTGAAGGTGGAACACCAGCCAGACGGGAATTCGGGAAGGATACTCAAATTCGCCCTCCTTGCAACAGGTTGCGCTGGGGTGGTAGCCGAATACGTACTTTCCACCCTGGCCACCTACATCCTGGGAAACGCGGTTCTTCAGTGGACCGTGGTCATCTCCCTTATGCTCTTTGCCATGGGCATCGGCTCCAGGATAAGCAGGCATCTTCTCGGCAATCTCCTTGACAAGTTCATCGTTATCGAACTCACCCTGAGCCTGCTCTGTGGCGGGAGTGTCGCTCTCTGCTATTCCCTGTACGGACGTATCAACTCCATAGGCCTGATGGTCTACGTGCTCTCCTTTGGCGTCGGGCTCCTGATAGGCCTGGAGATTCCTCTGGCCACGCGGATCAACAATACCTATGAGGAACTCCGGGTGAATATCTCCTCGGTCCTGGAGTATGACTACTTTGGCGCCTTGATCGGTGGTATCTTCTTCATCTTCTTTGGTCTTCCGAGGCTCGGTCTGAGCTATACGCCGATCGTGCTCGCCGGGGTCAACCTGCTGGTTGCCTCCCTTCTCGCGGTTCGGTTTCGCCGCTCCCTGGTTTTCCCCTACCAGATCTTCTCCTCAATACTGCTGGTCGCTTCCGGGCTGGCGCTCCTTGCTGCGTTCAGCAAGCCGATCGTGCTCTATGGGGAACAGAGGCTTTACAAGGACAAGATCATCTACTCCACCCAGACACGCTACCAGAAGATCGTTGTCACGCAATGGAAGGAACACTACTGGCTCTTCATAAACGGAAACGCGCAGTTCAGCAGCTTTGACGAGGAACGCTACCATGAGCCGCTCGTGCACCCGGCCATGTCTCTTTCCGTGCCTCACGAGCGGATCCTTATCCTCGGTGGCGGTGACGGTCTGGCCCTCCGGGAAATCCTTAAGTACACCGATGTGGGTTCGGTGACCCTGGTGGACCTTGATCCCGGCATGACCGATCTTGGCCGTTATCATCCGGTGTTTGTTAAACTCAACAGGGACTCGCTGCAGGATCCGCGGGTAACGGTTGTCAACCAAGACGCGGCCGCGTACCTGGCTGATTGTAGGGATCTTTACAATATTGTCTTCATCGATCTTCCTGACCCCAACTCCATTGAACTGAGCAGGTTGTACACCCTGGAGTTCTACCAGCTCTGCCGCCGCAACCTGGCCAAGGGCGGTATACTGGTCACCCAGGCTACCAGTCCCCTGTTCTCTGCCGAAGCCTTCAACTGTATCCTGAGAACCATGCGGGCCGCGGGACTGTCCGTGGTACCCTTTCACAACCAGATTCCGACCATGGGTGAATGGGGCTGGCTGCTCGGGGTGGACGCGACCCTGATCCAGGAAGACGCATTGAGGAAGGCCGTGACCGGTCTCTCCTTTGACCATGTTGAAACGCGGTTTCTCAATGCTCCGGCCATGGTCTCCATGCTGAATTTCGGAAAGGGGATATTCGATTCCTACGATGAGATCAAGGTCAACACCGGCTCTCACCCGGTCCTCCTTGGCTATTACAGAGCAGGCCGGTGGGATATGTACTGAGGCTGTTTCTGGGTTTGCCGGTTAACCAGTTAGCCCGCTAGCCGGTTGTCCAGTGTGAGTTGTAGCTTCTCAC
>JAQYVQ010000213.1 GCA_030145435.1 Syntrophobacteria bacterium
AGGATCTGTCCGCCGTCCAGGACCGGCAGGGGAAGCAGATTGAAGAAGCAAAGGCTCGCGCTGATGAAAGCGAGAAGGTAGACCAATGAGGCCGGGCCCGCGGCGGCGGCCTGCGAAGAAAGATGGAACAGGTAGATAGGGCCCACCAATTCGGACGGAGGGACCTTGGCCGTCACGAGCCCGACCAGGGAATCGGCCAGGAGCCCGGAAAGAAACCAAAGTTTGTTGACAGATTTTTCGAGCGCCCGAAACGGCCCCAGCCTAAGCCGGATCATCTGGTCCGTTGGAAAGATCCCGAGGGTCTCCTGCCCTTCCAGGGATACCGATAAGACCCGCGTCATCTCCCGCACCTCGAATCCCGACTCTTCCGGCCGCCCGGGCCTCTGGACGATAAGGGTCACCGGACCGCGCCCCTCCTTTTCGAGGGCCAGGACCAGCTGGGACCACGTGATGATCCGCCTCCCGTCGACCTGAAGAATCCTGTCCTCAGGCTCGATCCCGGAGATCGCTTCCGCGCTTCCCGGCTCCACGGCGGCGACCACCGGCTCATGGTCTCGGTAACCGATCACGGAGTAGACGAGCCAAAACAAGAAAACCACGAAAAGCAGGTTTGCAGCGGGCCCGGCAAAGAAGATGAGCATTCGCTTCCAGGTAGAAACACAATCCATGCAGGACGTACGACTGTCGTGCTGGTGGCCCTGGGCAAGCTGCACAAACCCGCCGATCGGCACCGCCGCAACACAATAATCCGTGCCCTTGTACTTGAGCCCGAACAGGCGCGGCCCTAGGCCGAGGCAAAAACGCAGGCTCGGGACACGAAAGGCCCTCGCCACCAGCAGGTGCCCTGCCTCGTGAACGAGGACGAGTAGATTCACGGCCAGAATTGCCTCAAGAAGATGGATTAGATATGCCATTCCCCGCCCCTCTTATGGTTGAGGGGCTTTCGTAGCAAACTGTGTGCCGGAGAAGCAGCGAGACAGAAGGGGTGGCGGTTGCCCTCGTCAAGAAGTAGCGCAAGGCTCCTTCCTTCCTGGATTTCCAAGATTTATTCAATCTTGTGGGGCAACCGATCTCCTGTTGGGGGAGGGAAGAAACACTCCTGCCATATCTGCAAACAGGCAGAAACTGCCGGCAGGACACGTCAATCTGTTGACGACAATGTCCTTTTCAGGATTTCCTCGCACTGTTGGATGTCACCCTTGACCTCTTCTTCAGCACGATCCTGCATCCATGCGATTTCGTAAGGCTCGAAGCCCTCCATTCTCTCCAAAAGGAATGCAGACCTGGCCAGAGCGCCCGCACCACTCAGGGACTGGAAGATTCCATTCATCTGCTCCTTCTCATCCAAGGCCCGCGCCGGATCCGGATGGTGAGCATCCGGCATCACATCCCCATACAGCAGAACCTCTTCCTCCTGGTAGAATGCCAGGACCTCCTCCCCCAAGTCGCTGACCTCCCATCGCGGATCGTTGCGAGTAATCTCCTCATCGAGGGATATCCCGCTTTGTTCTTTGTCCTTGTAATTGCTGATTTCGTCCCGGATGATCTCGTCGGCCAACCGATACAGGCTGGCGTGTGAGAATTCTTCCTCCGACTGTGAGCTGAACAGTTCATACCCCCTCACGAGAACATCGTCCACCACCTCGCCCGGCTTCAGATGGTTCACAGGGATGTCTCCGGCGAGCTGTGAGAAACGAATCAGGCGTCTCACATGGCTGTAGAGTTCCTGCAGAACAAGCCCGAGACGAGAGACAAATCTCTCCCGCATCTCCTCTTCATCCGCCGCTTCTTTGCTCCAACCGGAGGCACTGCCGACCGCTTCCCGAATCGCCTGGTTCTGTTGCATGCTCTTGGCCCGGAGGTGATCTTTTCTCACGACGGCCGACTGCACCTTGATCTGTTCCAGCAACGCCTGCTTCGCTTCTGTGACCAGGGGTATCAGGTTGTGCCCCGTTCGCTCCACGATGAGGTTCTTTCCCGGCATGCGGAGGCTCAGGGTCACACGATACGCGCTGTCCTTCTGCTGGGCCAGATGAACCCGGAGTCTCTTTTCCTCAGGCCGGAATCGGAACAGAACCTGCTTCAACCGAGGAAGGTATTCCTCCAGTTCTTTCTCCACCCCTTCTTTGGTTCGGTGGTGAATCCCCGGAGCATTCAGGATAATCTGCATCAGGGTCTCCTCCTTTCTGCACCTCGTCTGTTCGCTTCCACCTCTTGCTTGGACTCCCCACACCATTATAGATCAAAGGGGGCGGGAGAGAAACAGCTAGTTCTCCAGCCATATCCCCGAACGAGGAATCAGCCTGCCGGGATTCCAGGCGATGGGGATGTCTCTTCAGGAACCCCTTGCGTTTCTTGTCCTTCCGGCCTTTCGGCAAGTTTGAATATGTGTGGACGGGCGTTGCCGGGACGATAAGCCAGTGTCTTCCGGAAGTCGACGATCGGGTCGAAAAGGGAGGAAGGGCGTCTTCTCCGTTGGAGAACAGCCTTGAGGGCTTTTCCAAGCTCCACGGGCACATTCAGGCTGAGGATGAGGTCAACAGCCCGATTGTACAGAAACCCCCTGAATGTTCCATAAAAGGTTCTAAGCCCGTAGACAAACTCCTGATTGTATGTGAGCCGGTCCAGTTGTTTGACCGATGAACCTCCGTAATGAATGGCCTGCACATGAGGGAGCATGTATGCCCTGTACCCCTCCCGGAACAGCCGCATTGCAAAATCACCGTCATTGAAGAAGACTGGAAACCGTTCATCCATGAAGCCGATTCTCTGGATGGCCCGCCTGGGGATGAGCGTGCAGCAGAAACCCGCCCCGCCGTCAGAGAACGCAAGGACCTCCTGGAAGTCCCCATACACCTCGTAACGATCCCTTCTTCGAATCCGCTGTCCGAGCAGGTGTTTGTCCACCCACCTGCCGAAATGGGTGTGCAAGAACAAGAGCGTGGAAAGGGTGGGAATTCGGCCGTGGAAATTCTGAAGGGTTCGATCCGGATTGAGCAGTTTCGGGCTGATGGCCCCTGCGTCCGGAACCTCCCGGGCGAAGGCGACGAGGCCCTCAAGAGTCCCGTCCAGCAGAACCACATCCGGGTTGGTAACCAGTAAGTTTTCACCCGAGGCGTGCGACAGGGCCAGATTGTTGCCACGGGCGAACCCGACGTTCTCGGAACTGGCCACGAGGATGGCCCACGGAAACTCGGAGCGGACCATTTCCGCGCTTCCGTCCGTTGAGGCGTTGTCAACTACAATGACCTCAAACTCGAGCCCTTTCACGGTATCTTGAATCGACTGGAGGCATTCCCGCAGGTACCCGCACGTGTTCCAGTTCACGAGCAAGATGGATACATCCATCGCATTTCTCTCCAGTGTCTTTTCGGAGAAACGCCCCATCGCCAGGCCGGCACACCCTCGCCCGCATATTGCGCACGAAAAAAAAGAATCCCCGGCAGGCATCGCTCGCCCTCCCGGGGATTCTCATTTGTCTGCTTGGAATCGACCGCGGAGACTAGCCCTCCAGCGATATGCACTGCGTCGGACAGCTGTCAATGGCCTCCTGAATCAGGTCCTCCGGACCTCCGGTCTCTTTGACGACCTCTGCATAATCCGCCCCATCGTCCATCTTGAATACATCAGGGCAGACTTCCACGCAGGTTCCGCACGCCACGCACTCGTCCGCATCGATTACGACCTTCTGTGCCATCAGTTCCTCCTTCTTGCGCTTAAGGATGACTTCGTCAGGTTTTTCATCAGGTTCTTCATCAACTTTTCACGAGCCGAAGACTTGCACAACGGCCAGAAAAGAAACTATATTCTTAGCATATTCCCTGTACTTTGCCAAGGGGTCAACATGGACCGAGATACGAACATTGTGCTCATCGGGATGCCCGGGGCCGGAAAGAGCACGCTCGGGGTTCTCCTTGCCAAGGAACTGTCCCGCTCCTTCCTGGATACGGACATCTACATTCAGGCCCGGGAGGGTCTCGCGCTTCAGTCTATCCTCGAAGAGCAGGGGCTCACCCACTTTCTCCAGGTCGAGGAGTCCCATGTTCTGTCTCTGAGGCTGGAAGGGCATGTCATCGCAACCGGCGGAAGTGTGGTGTACAGTCCCAAGGCCATGGCCCATCTCAAGAACCGGGGCATCGCCGTCCTCCTGGACCTGTCCCTGCCCCTGCTTGTCGAGAGGGTCCAGGACATGGACTCGCGCGGAATCGCCATGGCCCCGGGCCAGGATCTGGGGAATCTCTACCGAGAGAGAGCGCCCCTGTA
>JAQYVQ010000232.1 GCA_030145435.1 Syntrophobacteria bacterium
AATCACGCTTCCAAGGCCAAGAGTCACCGCTCGCCTTTTCGGCCAGAACCAGTTCGCCCTCTGGGCCAGGAGATGGACCGCAGTCAGGGAGAAGATCGGGGCCCAATAGTAGGTCGTCCTCAGAAAGCGAGTGTAAAGAAAGGCAAAGACTAGGTTGGTCAAAACTAGGGCCCAATCCAGCCGTCTGCGACTCAGGTTGTGCCACATCAGGCTGAGTAGGATCAAGCCAGCAAAACAGAGATAACTTGCGTAATGAAAGCATGACGCCCTAGGGTCGAAGACAGTCAAATAGGCCTTTATGAACGTTTGGCTTTCCAGACTTCTCCCGAGCAGGGCCTTCGTGAGACGAGCGGGATATTGCCAACCATACGGCGTCACGAAGATAGCCAGACCGCTCAGGGAAAGAGCGATGAAGAGATGTCGCCGCACCCTGGGAGGAAGGGCTTCCTTCGGAGAAAAAAGGGCGTTCAGGGTCTCGCCAAGACCCATCACAAAGAGGAAAGCAGCACCAAAAATGAAGCCACCGTGACTGTTCACCCAGATAACCATCAGGACAGGAAAGAGATAACAGCTGCGCCAGGCCGTCTTGCCGGAAGATCTGATGTGCCACCAGGTGAGCACGGTCAACGTCATCAACACATAGGAAAAGATCTCGGGCTTGATGAAAGCCGCACTCTGAGACATGAGCACGCCGAGAAGGCAGATCAACCAGGTCATGGGATGGTCCGCCACACCCAGGCGGCGGGCCTGGAGCCATACAGTCAGCACGAAGATCAACAGACACAAGTAGCGAAAAACAAAAAGTGCAGGAAGGTTTCCCGCCTGGTAGAGGAGGTACAAGAAGATCTCGGAAAGCCATGCGCAGTAGATCGTAGGGTTGTCGGCCGGGGTCCAGGTAAAAACCGTGTGATCCGGGATGAGGGTCCGGTGCTCGATGAGATAGCGTCCGTAAGCCATCTGCCACCAGAGATCCCCGTCCCTTACAGGCTCCGCATAACGGATCGCCAGGGTCAACAACACCAGCAGCCCGAGAGACCAGGCCCAGAGCCAGTGCCACTCTCTCTTTTCTTCTCTCGTCATGATGTCAGCCATCGCCCACGTTTGTCATAAGCACACCAGGCGTCATCATAGCCCCAATCCAAAAACCTGTCGAGGAAGTGCTATCCCTGGGGGGTGTCGATGGAGACCTGGAAGGCTCAAGGTTTCAAGGTTGCTTTGTTCCCGTTTTGGGGGAATGGGGACCCGACCCCTGGTCCCTGATCCCTGACCCCTGGTAGTCTATGTACCTGGATCGGATCTGATCTGCCGTGAGGACCTCCGGCTCGTTGTCGACCTCTCGTACGAGATAGGTCTCTTCAGAGCCGATATCCCCGAAGCGCTCCTGGGGAGCGATTTCCGGAAGTTCGCCAAAGGCGAGGCGCAGGTACAGTTCGGCCATGTTGTGGCGCCCAACCGTATTGAACAGGGGTGTGATCATGAAAAAGCGTCCGATGTTGATCTCGGTGACACACGGGACGCCTTCCCGGTCCTCCTTGAGATCGATACAGAAAAGGCCCGTCGCCCGAGGGTCGACGGCACGCACGGTCGCCACGCACAACTCGTTGATCAATGGATCGTCGAGGGTGCGAGCAACACGGGGTGTCGAGCTGGAGCCGCTGGGCATGATGCTGCCAAACAGGTAGTCGAGGCGTTCGCAGGTCTTGGCCTGAATGAGCTCCCCCTCGTGCCAGAGGCTCTGCACGGCGTAGTCGCGGCCCGGCAGGTATTCGCAGAGCACGAACATTCCCTCCGGCACGCCGCGCATCTCTGTCCAGTAGTTCACCCAGAAGTGAACCTGGTCCGGGTTCTTCACGGGCAGGGAGCCTTTCGATCCACCGCCTCTGCGCATCCGGCACCAGAGGCGATCCGGGTTGCCGAAACGGGCAAAGATCTCCGTTGCCTGGTCCCGGGTGCCGACCGGGTAGGTCTCAGGAACACGAATCCCCTGCGCCGCCAGATGCCGGGTGAGGTCCAGCTTGTCCTGACAGAGTCCGATCGTTTCGTGTGCGGGCAGATACGTGCGGGCGCCGAGGCGATCCCGTGCAGCGGACACGGCCGGCACCTCGACATCGTTGTTGGGGATGATCAGATCAATCGCCTCCCTATCAATGATCCGTTCGAGGGCCGCGAGGTAGGGTTCTCCGGAATCGACGCGGGGGATCAGGTAGTTTCGATCCGCACGGGACCGTGCGAGGTAGTAGGGGTCGATGCTCGTACCGACGAGAAAGACCGGAAAACTGCATTCTCGCAGCCCCTTCATGAGATTGTTCGACGCCCCGCCACCCGCGGAGGTCACGAGAATCCGTTTCACAGTCGACTCCTTTTCCCTGGATATCCAAGCTGGTTTTCTTATCCACGATTCTACTCCCTCTTCTACAGGCCACGGCGTACTAGGATCGGGCGGACCTTCCGACCGGCTTCCGTGCAACCCCCTTTGCCTCCCCACTCTTTACGAGGGCGAATTTGAAGGCGATGGGGCCAACGATCTGGTTGATGACAATGACGGCGAGCAGCAGGGTGAACAAGACTTCGCCCCCCTCCGGATAACTTCGAGGAATCAGCCCGGCGAGGCCGATCGAGACGCCTGCCTGGGTAATGAAGCTCATCCCATAGAGATTGCCCCTTCTGAACGGGGCCCCGAGAACCCTCATCGTGCCGTGGCAGGCGAGGAACACGCCCAGAATCCGAATGCCGGCGTAGAGCATCGCCCACTGCCACATGGACCCGAGTGCCTCGAGGCTCAGGCCCGTGCCGGCCAGGGCGAAGAAGACAACGAAGATCGGCAGGAAGGATTGATCGATCGTCGTCTCGTAAAACGCTCCCTTCTTGAACAGGTTCTGGAGAAAGAAGCCGGCACTCATGCAGATCAAGAGGGGTTCCAGGTGAAGGGAGAACCCGATGACGGCCTCGGACGTACCGGCAAAGGCATGGGTAAGCCTCGTAACGAGAAAGGCAACGCACAAGAGGAAGAAGATTCCCTCCGTCTTGATGTACTTTACGTAGACACTCATAAACCAGGCCAGGAAGAAGCCCAGCAGAAGCGAGAGGGCGAGCTCCGCGGGTATCTTGACCCAGAGGTCATCCGCATGTGTGACAGCCGCTGTGCCGGTTGCACCCACCAAGGTGAGAAACAACGAAAAAAGTATGATTACGAGGATGTCCATCACCACCGTCACACACAAGACGGACTCGGAGAACTCTCCTCTCGCCTTGCACTCCTTGATCACGGCCAGGGTCGACGAAGGGGAACGGGCAATCGCCAGCGTGCCGAGCAGGGCCGCCAGGATCCACCTCTGTGCCGGCGGCAACGCCGGCAGGAGTCCGAGTTGGGGAAGGGCGAAATAGAGAAACGAGAAGATCGTGCAGAAGACCGTCACCGGAATTCCCACGATCAGGCCGGACAGGACCCGCCACTGTTTGCGGAGATCCTGCATCCGGAGTTCCAGTCCCGCCGACAGGGCGATGAATGCCAGCGCGAGTTCGTCGATGAAGCCCAGGGACACCAGCGATTCGCGGGAGAAGTATCCCAGCACGTCCGGCCCGAGGAGAATACCGGCGAATAGATAACCGGTAAGCTTGGGCAGGCGGATCCGTGCGGTCCACTCCCCAAACAGATAGGCGGCGAGCAGGAGGAAGCCGAAGTTAAGGGTGAGCTGGACTTCCACGAGGGAGAAGGCCTGGGGAAATCCCTTCAGAAGGAGCCCCTGGAGCAGAACCAGAACGATGAGGACGAACAGATGGGTCATTTCTCTTTCGTGACGTAGGCCAGCCCAAAGGGACTGATCAACTCGTTTAGGAGGATAGCAAGGAGCAGCACGGAAAAGGTAATGTTCAGAATGGGCAGGGACGAGGGGTCCGCTATCCAGAGATGAAAGTGCACCGCCAGTGCCACCCCGAGGCCCGCCTGGGACGTGAGGCCCCAGCCCAGTGCACGGGTGGGCGGGTTCTCCGCGTCCGGGAAGGCCCGCCGCAGAAATACCCTGCCCGCGACCCCCTGCGAAAGGGCACGGATCAGGGCGTAGGCCACCGCAAGGAGGACGACGAGGGGGCTGCCGATGCGGAGGTAGGCGCCCGCAATCATCAGGAAGATCAGATAGAGTGGCCTCTCGATACACATCAGAAGCTGGAAGGTTTCTTCGCTCTTCAGGCTCAAATTGGCCAGCACCATGCCCGCGACGAGGTGCAGGAGCAGCGGGGAAATGCCGAGCAGATAGGCCATGCCGCCGCCGAAGAGAACGAGTCCGATGACGATCAGGACCTTGTCCACCTCGCCTAGCCGTCTACGGAAGAGAATGAGGAGCAGGAGCCCCATCAGGGCCCCGAGCAGGAGACTGAGAACAAACTTCTGCAGAGGGAGAAGAGGGAGCCCGATTCCCCCTTGCGCGGGCTGATAGAACCCCACGAGGAGGCCGAAGAGAACGATTGCGATCACGTCGTTGACGCTGGATACGAACTGCAGCATGAGACCCAGGGGACGCTTCTGTTTCGAGACGTGTTGCATCCACAGGGCGATGGAAGCCTGGGCCGTGCAGAGGGCCGTCACGGCGAGCACGGCCACGGCCAGGCCGAGTTGCGGGTCAGAGGGAAACCAGATATGAAACAGGCCGTACAGGCCGACCGAGACGAGAAAGAGGACACAGCATCCGTACAACAGGATCCAGAGGTAGCTCGTGCGGCCGAACATCCCAAGGGCTTTCCACTCGAGCTGGATGCCCGCGAGAAGCCCGATCCATCCGAGCCCGACGATCAGGAAGGGCCGTACCTGATCGAGGGTAGCGGCGTCCAGGATTCCGAGAAAAGAATCACCCAACAGGTAGCCGACCAGGAGAAACTCCGTGCCGGTAAGGAAGAAGAAGCTTGCTGCCCGGGAAGGGAGGACCTTGACGAAGCTCTTGCGGTGGCCCGCGAGCGCGAGGACGGCGAGGAAAAGGATGGCTGCAATAGTCTTCAAGGACGACGCCCCCAGGAGACTGCGTCACTGCGGTGGAGAAGGAATCATCAGCCCGGCAGAGGCTTTGTCTCCGGGCTGATGAGATGCTCCAGGGGCAACGAGAAGAGAATCCCTCTCTTGCCGTTCGCGATCCCGCCTACGGTCCGATCGATCGTCGCCAGGGCCTGCTCGAGCCGTTGTTCGTCTCCAATGACGGAGATGACGATCTTGTTGTAAGGCTTCGTCCCCTTCAAGATGGAGCGGAAGCCTGCGAAGATGGGAATCTCCTGGCTCAGGAAATGCAGCATGCCCACAGAATCAAGAATGGATGCCCCGGTGACGCCGATCTCCAGAAGCTCCTCGAGGACCTCTGTCAGGTACCGATCTCCATTCAAGATGTATACGAGAAGCCACATGGTGCCTACGACTCCTTCTTCTCTTCTTTCTCGGAAAGGAGCCGGTGGACCTCTTCCTTCGTACGGGCCTTCCACAGGGATTGAACGAAACGCTCATCCCTCAGGATGCGCCCGAGGGTGGCCAGCGCACCGAGGGAAAGGTTGGGGGTGTCCGGATCGCCGAACAGCCCGATGACGACGATGACGGGCTCGCGGTCTACCGCGTCGAAGGGAATCGGTTTCTCGAGCGTGACGACATAGGCGTGAAGGCCCTTGATGCCCTCCACGAGGGCGTGGGGCACCCCGACGGCGTTGCCGATCCCGGTGCTCATCGTCTGCTCGCGCTCGAAGAGTTTCTCCCGAAGGCTCTCTTGCGGGATGCCGATACCGCTCTCCGCGACAACCATGGAGAGCCACTCCAGAACCCCGTCCTTCGTCTCGAGCGGACAATGGATGTAGATGTGTTCCGGCTTCAGGTATCGAACGAGCGCCAAACCAGCCTCCCCCCATCGAGAAGCGGTTAGTCTTCGACCAGCACGAACTGCTCTATATCCCGGACCGAACCCACACGCTCTTCCTTCCAGATCGGTTCAAACTTGAGGCCGATCTTTATCTTGGACTCATCGTCGATCGGGAAGTAGTGCTGAAACAGGGTGTCTGACCCGTCGAGCTTGAAGAAACCGTACCCGAAAGGAACGGGCCTCAGGTCCCCGGTCTCCGGATCGATGTACGGAAAGCGTATGATGGTGAAGGTCTCCAGGGTTGCGCGAGGGCCCACCTCGACCTCTTCCTCCATCTTGACGAAGCAGGGCCCGCAGACCTCACGGGGAGGGACGTAGACCTTGCTGCATTTCGGGCATCGGACCCCGACAAACCTCTTGTTCTTCTGCATTTCCTCCAGAAAACGGCTTCCGTAACGGCCGACACTGTAGTGGAAAGGCTGTTCCGCTTCCTTGGCCGAATGAATCGTAAGGAGGTCTTCTTTCTGAAGCTCTTGCTCCTTGGAGCTCTTTTCTTCCGGGCTCATTGTCCACCCCCATCTATTTGGGCTTATTATTTCCGTATGCCCGCATGCTTGTCCAAAGGCACTCGCCTCTATTCGGGCTTTTTCTTTCCGTAAGCCAACATGTCTGTCCACAGGCAGCCACCAAAGCCGGTCGCGATCGCAAGGTTCACGTCCGGCACCTGCCTCTCCCCGGCCTTTCCCTGGATCTGAAGGGCCACCTCTGCGGACCGGATCAGGCCGGTCGCACCGATCGGATTCGTGGAAACGACGCCCCCGGAGGGGTTGAGCGGGAGTTCCCCTCCCAGATCGGTCACCCCGTCCCACACGAGCTTGGCGCCCTCTCCCTTCTTGCACAGCCCCATGTCCTCGATCCAAATCAGGCCCGCCCAGGAAAAGGGCTGATACATCTCGATCACGTCGATTTCCTTGAGGGGCTCTTTGATGCCCGTCTTCTTGTAGAGCTCTTGAGAGGCCCTCTCCATGGAGAACAGGGAACCTCCGGCGAAATCCGCATCACTCACGTAGCTGAACATGTGACGGCTCGCTACACCGTGCACCCACGCCGGCTGCGGACACATCTTCTCAGCGAGCCCTTCGGCAGCATAGACAACGGCGCAGGCACCGTCCGTCCTCGGGCACATGTCCAACAGGCATACCGGGTCCGCCAGCATCGGGGAGGCCAGAACCTCCTCGATGGTCACTTCCTTGCGCAGGTGTGCGTAAGGATTGAGGCAGGCGTGATGTCGATCCCGCACCGCGACGCGAGCCGCATCCTTGGGCGTCGCCCCGAACCTGTCCGCATAGGACTGTGCCGTCACAGCGAGGCCCGCGATGGCGCCCGCGAAGAAGGGCCGGTCCCAGACCGGGCAGAAGGCGGTGTTGATGGCCCCCGTGGTATCCGACTCGGAGTTCTTCTCCCAGCCGATGACGAGCACCTTGTCAAAGGCGCCCGAAGCGACCATGTGGTACCCTGCGATCGCCAGGGTGCTGCCGGTGGTCCCGCCTGTGGTGAGCTTTATGGTCGGCTTCATGAACCCTCCGGAACCGTCCACGCTCCAGCAGTCCACGTAGTTGATGCCTTCAAAATGGTCCATGTTCCCGATCACGACGGCATCGATGTCGTCGATCGTCAGTTCCCCGTCCTCGAGGCAACGGGTCACCGCCTCATTGATGATCTCCTGGCCGTTCACATCTCGCCGAATCGATCGGTGGTGTGTCTGGCCCGTTGCTACGATTGCAGCTCGCCTTGCCATATCGTCACCCCCTATTCTTTGCCGAGGATCCAGACGCAGTGGGACTGACCGGCCACACCGTTCACACCGTGGGCCAGGGCCGTCCGGACATCCCTGTCGACCTGCATGTTTCCTGCCTCTCCACGAATCTGGCGAACCGCTTCAGCGATCCGGATCAGCCCCCCCGCGATCACCGGATGAGACGCCAGAAGCCCACCGGAAGGGTTGACCGGCATGTCGCCCGCCTTCCCGGTGGCCCCGGACTCGGCCAGCTTGCCGCCCTCACCTTTCTCACAGAAGCTCAGGCCCTCGGTCCACATCAATTCCTGGTACGAGAAGGCATCGTAGATCTCGGCAACATCGATCTCCTTGCGCGGATTCGAGATGCCCGCAGCCGCGTATGCCTGCTTTGCCGCTTTCTCCAGGGCCGCGCACTCGGCCAGGTCCCGATCGCCCAACAGGTAATTGTCCATGCAGAACGAAACGCCCTTGATCCAGGCCGGCTTCTTGCCGAGCTTCTTCGTCTTCTCCTCGTTGGCAATCACGACCGCCACCGCACCGTCCGAAACCGGAGAACAGTCGTAGAGCTTCATCGGATCGCAGATCATGCGCGAGCTCATCACATCCTCTACCGACAGGTCGAGTTGAAGGTGTGCGTTGGGGTTGTTCAGGGCGTTTCGATGATTCTTCGAGCTTACGACCGCACATTGCTCCTCGGAGACATTGTACCGGTTCATGTACCTCCTGGCCTGGAGCGCACAGCCCGAGACCATGTCGAGCCCGAGGCTGCGCACGTAGATCGGGTCGAACACGGCGTTCGTGATGTAGGGAGAGACGCTCTCCGAGCCTTTCGTGTGGGCCGTGACCAGGGTCGTTCCGTAGTGGCCGGACAGGGCACGGCACCACCCGTAAAAGGCGCCGAACGTTCCGTCTCCCTCCACGCAGGAGATGTTCCGGTCATAGCCACCGCTCACGTCCCCGGTGGCCATGGAGGAGATGGTGCGCCCGTCCCAAAAGTCGTTCGAAGTGGTGACGATGTTGTCGATGTCTTCAATCGTGATTCCGGCATCCTCCAGGGCGGCGACCACTGCAGGGTAAAGCAGCTCGGCGTAGTTCGCCTCCTTGACCTGGCCGACTGCCTTGGTCATCCCGATGCCGATGATGGCGGCTTTGTCCATTTGGCACCTCACTGTTCGTTCAAAAGAGGGTTCAGACCGGTTTGAAATACTTGACGTCGAGAATCTTGCCCGTGCGTTCCTCCGCAAACACGGCCTTCACCCGCATGCCCTCCTTCACCTCCTCCGGCTTCACCTCGCCCACGATGTGCACCAGGCCCGTATCCGCGCCGTCGAGCTTGATCACCCCGTAGACGAAGGGGGGCTCCACGGGCATGATTCCCGTGTTCCGCCTGACGACGGTATAGGTCTCCACGACCCCCTCGTCGGACACGTCCACCCATTCCCCTGTCTCCACGAAGCAGTAGGGGCAGATCTTCCGCGGGGGAACGAGCACCTTTGTGCACTTGGCGCACTTCTTCCCCACGAATTTCTGTTCATTCTTCAACGAGAGCAGGAAATGGCTGGCCGTTTCTCCCGCCTGCCAGGCATAGGGCACCTTGATCCGGCTCTCGCAGACCCGTGGTTCAACATTGTCCCAGACGTT
>JAQYVQ010000393.1 GCA_030145435.1 Syntrophobacteria bacterium
ACCGCGGTCATGTGCTTTGCCCTGACCTGGACGACGGCGCTGAGTTGCCTCACCGTATCCCTGTTGCGGGAGTGGACGCCCCATCGCATCCGAATGATGATCCAGACCTTGATCATCGCCTTCTACGTCATCCTCGTGGACCTTGCCCTGAAGGCCTACTGGCCGGAAATGAGCCGCAACCTGGGGCCCTATGTGGGGCTGATCATCACGAACTGCATCGTCATGGGCCGCTGCGAGGCCTTTGCAAGATCGAACCCTCCGGGCAAGTCCTTCCTGGACGGCCTCTTCAGCGGGCTTGGCTACAGCTTCGTGCTCCTGATGGTTGCCGTGTTGCGCGAACTCCTGGGCATGGGAAGCATCCTGGGGATTCCGATACCCTATTTTTCCACCGTCTGGGACAAGTGGATCATCATGGTCATGCCGCCGGGGGCCTTCTTCACCCTGGCATGCCTGATCTGGATCTTCCGATCGATCCGGTCGGGAGAAGAGGAAAAGAGCGCATGAGCTTGACAACGGAACTCTGGCAAGTGCTCGTGGTTTGTTTTTCCGCGATCTTCACCGGGAACATCCTGCTTACGACCTTCCTGGGGATGTGTCCCTTTCTGGCCGTCTCCCGGCAGGTGAAGGCCTCTGTCGGGCTGGGTTTGGCCGTCGTCTTCGTGATGACCTTCACGAGCCTTCTCAACTGGCTTGCCTACCGGTACGTGCTCGTTCCCATGGAACTGGAATTCTTCCGCTTTATCCTGTTCATCATCATCATCGCTACCTTCGTCCAGTTCGTCGAAATGGTGCTCGAGCGCTACTCACCGGTCCTCTACCAGAACCTTGGGATCTTCCTCCCCCTGATTACCGTCAATTGCGCCATCCTGGGCGCCTCCCTGTTCATGGTGATCCGGGACTACACCTTGCTGGTGACAGTGGGTTACGGCTTTGGAAGTGGGGCAGGCTGGATGCTGGCCATCGTGGCGATGGCCGGTATTCGTCAGCAAATGTCTGTCGAGCGTGTTCCAAAGGGCCTGCAGGGCCCTGGGATTGCGCTGATCATTGCCGGTTTGATGGCGTTGGGATTCATCGGTTTTACCGGCGTGCTCCAGGGAAGCTGAAACGAGATGGCCTCTACGATCTTTTCCGTATTCGTGATCAGTACGATTGGAGCCGGACTGGCAACGCTGCTCGTCCTTGCCGAGCGGTACATCCTGGATTACGGCGAGTGCGAGATCAAGATCAACGACGAGGAGGGGTTTCGGGTGCAGGGCGGGAACTCCCTGCTCGAAACCCTCACGCAACAGAAGATCTTCATCCCGAGTGCCTGTGGCGGCCGCGGCTCCTGCGGATACTGTAAGGTCAAGGTCCTGGACGGGGCCGGCCCGCTGCTTCCGACCGAGGAGCCTTATCTCGAAGCGGCGGAAAGAAACGAGGGGGTTCGTCTCTCCTGTCAGGTCAAGATCCGAAACGATGTGCACATTCAGATCCCCGAAGAACTCCTTTCGATTCAGGAGTACGAATGTGTGTGCGCTGATATTCAGGATCTGACCTACGACATCAAACAGTTCCGGTTCGAATTGAAGGAGCCGGACCGGATGAAATTCGTTCCGGGGCACTACGTGCAGTTCTTCACCCCGGTCTACGAGGGGAGCGAGGAGGAAGTCTATCGGGCCTATTCGATCTCCTCGGATCCGTCCGATGAGGGGTTCATCGAGTTGATCGTCCGTCTCGCTCCGAACGGGATCTGCACCACCTACATGTTCGAGCAGCTCCGGGTGGGCGACCCCGTGCGAATCAACGGGCCCTATGGTGATTTTCGGCTCTCGGACACGGACGCGCCCGTCGTGTTCGTGGCGGGTGGATCCGGGATGGCGCCCATCAAATCGATGCTCCACGAGATGGTGAACACCGCCTCGACCCGGACCGCCACGTATTACTTTGGAGTGAACACACCCAGGGATCTCTTCTTCGTCGAGGAGATGAAGGCCTTTGAAGTGAAGCTTCCGAATTTCAGGTTCGTTCCCGTCCTTGCCATACCGGAGGCGGGCAACGGCTGGAAGGGGGAGACCGGACTGGTCACCGAGGCCCTCGGCCGAAGCCTGAACACCGCAGGGTCGTACGAGGCCTACCTCTGTGGGAGCCCAGGCATGATCGATGCAACGATCGAGGTGCTCAAGGGGCACGGAATGCCCCTCGAGCACATTTACTACGACAAGTTCTAGTGAGTCCCGATCGAATCGGGTTCACTTCGCAGAAAGGAACGATCTTGAAGCGATCCCCCGAAGCAAAGCGGCTCGAGGAAGTCCTGCGGTGCTCCCGGATCGTGGCAGG
>JAQYVQ010000452.1 GCA_030145435.1 Syntrophobacteria bacterium
CCGGACGAAACGTGTGTTACGACTCTTCTGAAGGATCAACTCAGTCTTATGGGCGAAAAAACCGGAGTTCTGCCTTCCGTCGATTCCGATGATCGCCTGCGTGAGGAAAAAAGGCTGTTTCCCAGGATACCCTGCTTCCTACTCGTCGATTACGTCATGCAGGGCTGCGCATACAGGGCATTCATCCGGAACATAAGTGCCGAAGGGGCGTTCATCGAGTCCCACGGGCTTGTCCCCCACGGATCGGATATCTCCCTTGTCATCTCGATCCTCGACCATCAGCATCCCGTCAAGATCACAGGGGAAATCGTCCGGATTCGCGAAGAAGGGCTCGCGGTGAGATTCGATCCGGCGGCAGACTTGCTGCTCGCGAAGCTGCCCCTTTGAAAACCAGCCGATTACGGTTCTGCCTCGAGAACCCACCCCCGCGATTCTCACATTCCGGCCTGAAATCGTAGCATGCCCTGCAAGCGGGTGCTGCAGAACGCCCTCTTCACTGGAAAAAAGGTTCCTGACACTTTTCTTTCTTATGATCGGGACTCGATACGAGAAGGTTCTATAAGGGGACCTGTGCTGCTATAGTCAGGATGGTCGACGATGAATCTTTCTCCGTGAAGAGGGCCTTCGATAAGTGGCAAAGACCGACGCAGTGATTCTCAAGAACATCCGGGTGCGGCCGGAGGCCGTCCCCAACAACGGGAAGGGCCGTGTGCAGTTGGAGGCCTTGGTCTTCTCGACGGAGGAAGAGGCACGGATCGAAAGTGTCTTGGTCGATCTCTCCTCCCTGGGCGGGAACCCGGATGAGCCGATGAGATTCGTCAAGTCCGAGGGGTTCGCAGGGACGAATGAAGGCCTCTATAAGATCACCTTCCGGGTGCCGCAGTTGACCGACCCGGGCCGGCACGTGATCCCGCTCCTGGCCAATGATTCCAAGGGGAATTTGGGCAGGAATCTCGCCACCCTGAACGTGCACTACAAGCGGCCGGCTTACAGGGGCTCCATTCTTTCCCCCTCTTCCCAGAAAGCCCTGGATCGGGTGAGCGGAACCCGGTCTGTCGGAGGCAATCGTATCGAGACCCTTTCCTCCGGTAGCGCCGCCATGGAGGCGAGAATGGACCTCGTAGGGGCCGCGAGACGGCAGATCAACCTGCAGGTCTACACGATGGCCATGGAGGGGCTCTGCGGACGATTGCTGGAGGCCGTGCTGGAGAAGGCGGCGCAGGGCGTGGAGGTGAACGTCCTGGTAAACATGAATTCCCAGCTTGCGGTCTCTCCCTTCACGCTCGTGCGCGTGGGGCTCCACAGGGTGGGGAAAGAACTGCAGGGGCTCTCGGGAAGGGTGGATGAAATCCTGGAGGGCCGGCAAGGCCTCGGGGAAATCATGCGGGATGTCCAGTCGATCTTCGAACGAGTGGCAAGGAGAGATGCAGGGGTGAACGCGATCCTGGTCGGAGAGGACGCCATCCTGGGTGTGGACCGGAAGAGCCCCACGCGCGGCCTGCGATCCCGGAAGTGGCTCGATCAAATAGAGCGCGACCACGCACGACTGTCCCAAAGCGAAAAGGGGCTTGCCGCGAAGATGCGGATCGGCGTTCGAAGATACACGGATCTTCCCTCTCTTCCTGGGCTGACCTACGCAGTTCACGAGAAGATGCTCATCGTGGACGGAACCCGGGCCATCGTGGGCGGCCGCAATCTCGAAGACCGGTATTTCACGAACTGGATCGACCTGGATGCATTGATCGAGGGCCCGGTCGTGCGGGACATCCAGGAAGGGTTCCTCCGGAACTGGGATTTCTTTGCCCGGAATCTCGATGAGAAGGCCCTACCGTCCAGGGTCTTTGGGAGCGAGCGAAGTGCCGGGACCCGGCAGGCCCGGTTCGTTCAATCCCGACCCTGGCTCGGAGAGTATCACGCGATGGAGACGGTCGTTACGGCGATTCAGTTGGCGCGAAAGCGGATTCTCATCAGCTCGCAGTACCTCGTTCTGCCCGAGAGCCTCCTGCTGGAGGCCCTGACCGAAGCGGTCGGAAGGGGCGTGGAGGTCCGGATCCTGACCAATTCCTTCCTCACCGGGCAGGAGGTCGGCTTTTCGGCCGGGTATTCGATCACGCTGCGGTACTGCGGGCCCCTCCTCGATGCGGGGGTGAGGATTTATGAGATGAGAGGATCCGATGAGGAGAAGGCAGACCAACCGTACCTTCATGCCAAGGAGTTCTACATCGACGGGAAATGGGCTGCGGTCGGTTCCTTCAACCTGTCCATGAGAAGCTGCTTCATCGAGAGCGAGAACCTGATCCTGGTCGAAGACCCGGACTTCGTGGAGGCGTGCGAGGAGGCGTTCCTCGATCGGTTGCGTCGGGAAGCAACGGAGATGACCCGGAAGACCCTCGGGGAGCAGAAGGAACGATTCAAGGCGATGATGGCCGTAACCGACTATCTCGACCTGTTCTTCTGATTGGAAATCTCGCAATGTTTCAAGAGAGGCTCGCGGTTTGGTGCTGTCCAGGGCTCCGTCTCCGATTTGCTTGGGCTCCGTCTCTCCCTCCCCCTACAAAGTCGCCCGGCACAAATCTCCGACGGAACCCTGGACAGCACCGAACAACTCGAGTCCTGAAATGGAAACATAGCGAGATTTCCAAGTAACTTCACTAGCCCGTTGAAAAAGTGGCCAGGAGGCTGTTCAAAAAGTTCCAGATGCAAGGCAGGCAAGATCCCGAGGAATGAGGCGTACTTCCTGTACGTTGAATGACGAGGGATGAAGCCGAACGCCGCAGATGGGACTTTTTGGGCAGCCTCCTAGCCGATCGACACTACCCATCGGGCGAGCTGCGCCAGCAGGAAGGTGGCGGTGAGCCCGCAACACCAGAGGGCGGCAAACCAGAGCCACTGTCGTTGTTTCTCAGTAGGCGCTCTCATGGGATGCCTTTCCCCTGAACAGGTAGTAGCAGAAGGCCGTGTAGGTGAGCACCAGGGGCAGCATGATGGCCGTGCCGACGAGCAGAAGCGATTGCGACGTGGGTGTGGCGGCTGCATGACGGAAGGTGATTTCGAACGGAATCAGCCAGGGCCAGAGGCTGATCCCAAGGCCGATGTAGCCCATCAGAAACACACCGATACTCATGAGGAAGGGGCGAACCTCCCTGCCCCGGTGCAAGTCCCGCCAGATCATGACGAACAGGGAGGCGGTCAACAGCGGCACCGGCAGGAGATAGAAAAGGTTGGGTAGACTGAACCACAGGGCCCGCACATCCGCGTTCATTACCGGCATGCTGATGCTGACGATTCCCAGGAAGAGGCCCACATAGCCGAGTACGTAGGAGGCGCACTTCCGCGCCCAGTCCTGGGTGATCCCATCGGTCTTCATCACGAGCCAAGTCGCCCCCAACAGCGCGTAACCGAAGACCACGGCCACACCCGTCATGACGCTGTAGGCATTCAGCCAGTCGAAGGCCCCCCCCGCAAAGCTGCGCCCCTCTACCTCCACACCTCGCACAAAGGCCCCGAGGATCATGCCTTGCATGAAGGATGCAGCAAGGGATCCGAAGTGGAAGGCGTAGTCCCAGATTCGGCGGGATCTTCCGGTTGCCTTGAACCGAAACTCAAAGGCCACGCCACGGAAGATCAACCCGAGCAACATGAGGATCACCGGTATGTAGAAGGCCGGCATCAGGATCGCGTAGGCGAGTGGAAAGGCGGCAAAGAGCCCCCCACCGCTCAGTACGAGCCATGTTTCATTCCCGTCCCAGAAGGGCGCGATGGAATTCATCATGCGATCCCGGCATTTGTCCGAGGGGGCAAAGGGAAAGAGGATGCCCAGGCCGAGATCGAACCCATCGAGCAGAACGTACAGGAACAGAGCCGTTCCGATCAGACCGTACCAGATGAGGGGAAGATCCAGAAAACCCTCGAAGCTAAACATCCTGGTCTCCTTCCTTTGACACCAGACGCGTGACCAGGGGCGGATCCTTGACGCCGTGGGCACCGTAGGGCGCTTCCTCCGCGTCCGGGCCTTTTCCGATCAGCCGCAGGATGTAGTAGCTTCCTGCTCCGAACACGAATCCATAGGTAAGGATGAAGGCGGCGAGAGACAGGGCGATGGACGTGCCCATCACCGGGGAGACGGCTTCTTCCGTTCGCATGGCGCCGTAGACGATATACGGCTGCCGTCCGATTTCGGTGACAAACCATCCCGCCAGGACGGCCACGAAGCCGGTGGGCGTCATGGCCATGCACAGATACTGAAACCACCTCGTATCGAACAATCGCTTCCGGAGAAAGAGGCCGATCGCCGCCAGCCCGGTCAGGATCATCAACATCCCGATGCCCACCATGACGCGAAAGGACCAGAACACCCATGCCACCGGCGGACGTTCGTCCCCGGGCCACTCCTTCAACCCCTTCACTTCGCCGTCCAGGTCATGGGTCAGAATCAGGCTGGAGAGCTTCGGGATCTCCAGGGCATACCGGGTCGTCTCCCCTTCCTGATCCGGCCATCCGAAGAGCAGCAAGGGCGCCCCCTCCTGCGTTTCCCAGAGGCCTTCCATGGCAGACACCTTGGCCGGCTGGTGCTCCAGGGTGTTCAGCCCGTGCCGGTCCCCGAGCAGCAGCTGCAGGGGGGCTACGGAGACGGCCATGATCATGGCCATCCCGAACATCACGCGGGCGTGCTTCACGTGCAGTCCGCGCCAAAGGTAGAACGCGCCGATTCCGCCGACCACAAAGGCCGTGGTCAGGTAGGCGGCCGTGACCATGTGGACGAAGCGGTATGCAAAGGAAGGGTTGAAGATGACTTCCAGCCAGTTTGTCGGATAGAAGAGCCCGTCTTCCGCTACACGGAAGCCTGTGGGCGTCTGCATCCAGCTGTCGGCGGAAAGGATCCAGAATGCAGAGACCAGGGTTCCCCCGGCCACGATGAGGGTTGCGGTGAAGTGCATCCTGGGGCTGACGCGATTCCAGCCGAACAGCATCACGCCGAGGAAGGACGCCTCCAGGAAGAAGGCGGTCAGGACCTCGTAGCCCAGCAAGGGCCCCAGGACGTTTCCGACCTTGTCGGAAAAGACCGACCAGTTGGTGCCGAACTGAAAAGACATGACCACACCGGAGACCACACCCATGCCGAAGGTGACGGCGAAGATCTTTACCCACATGCGGTAGACTTCCGCATACACGGGGTTGCCGGTCGCGAGCCAGCGCCACTCGAGCACGGCCAGCCAACTGGCCAGCCCGATGGTGAAAGCGGGGAAGACGATGTGAAAAGAAATCGTAAACGCAAACTGGATGCGTGCCAGCAAAACCGGGTCAAGGCTTTCGATCATGCTATGTCCTCAAGTATTCAACGGTTTGCGGAGGCGGGACGGGTGCGACATAGTTCTAAATATCTGAAATACAATGAAAAAGAAAGGGGTTTCATCCATGCCGGGTCACGAACCCGGCTGTTTTTCCCATGTTTTTCGCATCCAAACCGGGCCCTCCTTCATCCATTTTAATGAAGAGGAGCGCGGAACATCGGGATAGCACACGAAAAGGAGATTCAAAAATGGTTGACCTTTCGACAAAGTACATGGGCTTGACCCTGAAGAACCCGATCATCGCGGGCAGCTCCGGCTTGACCGGTTCGGTGAAGGGCGTGAAGGAGCTCGAGCAGAGCGGTGCGGGAGCCGTCGTGCTGAAGTCCGTGTTCGAGGAGGAGATCGTCCACGAAATGGACGACGTCCTGAAAGAGGCCGCCTCGCGGGGCCTGAACATGGATCAGTTCGATTACTACGATTATGAGATCAAGGGCGAGAAGCTCGACAAGTATGCAGCACTCATCAAGGAATCCAAGCAGGCCGTGTCCATTCCGGTCATGGCGAGCATCAACTGCACTTATTCCCATGAGTGGACCTACTACGCGAAGAACCTTCAGGCCGCAGGTGCGGATGCCATCGAGCTGAACATGTTCTTCCTCCCCACAGACCTCTCCCGCAATACGGAGGAAATGGAGCGGGCCTATTTCCAGATCGTCGAGAAGGTCAAGAAAGAGGTTTCCATTCCGGTCGCCCTCAAGATCAGCTACTATTTTTCCTGCCTCGGCTCGATGATCCAGAAGCT
>JAQYVQ010000538.1 GCA_030145435.1 Syntrophobacteria bacterium
GCCGCGGACGCGCTCACCCTCGAAGGCCGGGCCGTAGGCCGTGGGCACGGGCACTTCGGTCACGGTCACCTTGAGGCCCCGGACCTCGATCGCCTTGGCCACGATCTGGTCGTGCGGGATGTTGGAGACCACGTGCTCGTAAGTGCAGATTCCGGTGGGCAGGATCTCCGGGATGTCCGTGTCGGCGATGACCGGGAACCCGTAGTTGATTGCGCCCGCGCCGTTGGCGTACCACTCGTCGGTCACCGTGCCGAGGGTCATGGCGAACGCAAAGACGCGGTCCTTGTTGTACATCAGGATCTTGCGGAAATCGCCCGGCTTCACACCGCCGAAGCTCATGGCAGCGCGGGTGGCGAATCCGATGGCAAAGACCGTGGCGCTCGTGTCCGGGCCAAACGGAACGAGCCGGGTGTTCCAGCCGATCTGCACACCGGCTTCCCGCAGCTGATCCGCAAAGCAGGTCCCGTTGTCTCCGGAGGCCATGAATACGTAAAGGTTCTTCTGTTGCAGCTCGAGGGCGATGCTGGCCGCGATCTCCTTCGTGGGAGCGGCGCCGAGGATGGCGGCAAAGCCCGGGGCGGTTCCGTCCACGAATTCCACGCCTCGTTTCCTCATGATGATGTCGTCTGCAGCGCCCAGCCAGGGATGGCTCTCGTCCGGATCTTCGGCCGGCAGGTAGAAATCCGGGTCATCGATGTAGCGGATCGCCTCTTCACACTCCTCGGCGAAGAAGGTGGCCATGCCTGCATCCAGGCCGGGTCCCAGGTAGGGAAGGTGCACCTTTTCCTGGGGCACCGGAGGGATCAGTTCCTTGCATTTGTCCAGAACGACCTTCATGTCCTCCAGCTTCTTTACCGGGAATCCGGTCATCCCGTAGATGATCGGAAGGTAGTAGCCGGTGTTCGGGAAGGCCACTTCCTGGTTTCCACCGTATTTGTCCATCGCGTCTTTCCACTTCTTCTCCACACGCCCGTAGATGGCGTGGGCCCCTCGGATGCCTGAGCTGATTATGATCTTCGACATGTTTCTGTCTCCTTCTCATGGGCTGATGATTCTTGTTATCCGTCCGAAAATCGGTCTCTAACCGTATCCGTATCGATTGTGCTCAGGCCGTAAGCTCCTGAATCATGCTTCGGACCAGCTTCACGGTCTCCGGGTGCCTCAGAATCACGATGTTGGCCCCTGCGAGCAGCAGGTCCTGCGCGGTGATCGCCTCCAGGAGAACGCCCCGCTGGACAGGGTCTCCCAACTCCGGAGCCTGCTCGAGGGTCTGCTTGGCCTCCTTGGTCTTCCAGACCTCCTTGCCCACGTTGCAGATCATCGGAAGCTGAAGCTTCTCGTCCTGCTGCGTCATGGCCGCCATGCGGATCCGCTCCATGACCGAGTAGCTGTACTCGATACCGTAGCCCAAGGCGCCGGTCGTCGGGTCGATCAGGATCTGCTCATCGGGCACACCCAGGTTCCCAAGCAGAATGTTGATCTGCTTGGCCAGGTTGATGTCGATCGGCGTGTTGGCGATCACGGTGTGTTTGTACGCGATGGCCGCAGCCCCGATCTTCTTGTAGTTTCCTTCCTGCACGGGCCCCACCGTAAGATTCATTCCCTCGCACACCTCACAAACGAGCCGAAGGACTTCGCTGTCCTTTTCCACGCTGGCGGTCCCGTAGACGATCAAGGGCACGTCGATCGCCTCGGCAACCTTCTTCACCACCTTGGCAGCCTCTTCCGGGGATCGGTTCAGGCCGTTCGGATCGGTGCTGACCAGCTCCAGATCGATCATGTCCGCCCCGTACTCCTGAATGCACTTCTGGGCCCAGGCAACCGGATCGCTCCATACATCCGAATAGAGATCCCGAATCGTGTCTGCACAATCCTCGGGCGGCGTGTCCAGTATATCCATGGCAATCCGGGGAGGGTTTGGCAGGGCGCCTTCAAAGCCGTAGAAGGGATAGGCCTCGTCCCCTCCCACGAGAAGCCCCTTGGAGGGGTCCCCGATCGGAATCGCTTTGATCTTTCCAGTGTAGGAAACCTTGGGTAGTTCTACAGCCATCCTCACACCTCCTTGTTCATACGGTTTAGCAGGGAGAAATAGGTAGCAATGTCTCTTCTGGATCTATCACGGGCAGAATCTAGCTCGATTGTGCTTGTAAAGCAGGAAGATAGGGCGATCTTGAGAAAGACAGCTATTGTATCCGACATGCAAAATCCCGTCAATATTCGGGTTCACGCTGTTTTAGGCCAGGTTCATGTCCTCAAGAATACGTTCCGAGGCCGCTACCGCCGGGCTTGTATCCGGGAGCTCGGTCAGGGGCCGTATGGCCAAGTCGTACTCCTCGATCATCTTGTCCGGCGGAATCTTCCCAAGCAAAGGGATGCCACACGCCCGGATCTCCTCTTCGAGCGGCGCCGGCAACGGATCCGGGGCCCGGGAGACGACGAGGGAGCTCTTGGCAACGTCCAGATCGAGTTCCTTGATCAACGCATGGATCCTCCGGGCGGACCGGAGGCCGCGAATCGATGGGTCGCTGACGAGGATCATGTGGTCGATCGTCTCGGAGGTCCTCCGGCTCAGGTGTTCCATGCCGGCTTCGTTGTCGATGACCACGTAGGGGTAGTTCTCGGAGAGGTTCTCCACGAAGCCCCGGAGGATCAGGTTCGGGTAGCAGTAGCATCCCGGGCCCTCGCCCCTGCCCATGGCGACGAGGTCCATGCCCTTCCCCTCTGCCACCGCACTGTGCATCTTCACCTGAAGGTAGGCCTCTTTGGTCATCCCCGAGGGAATCGAGGCCTTGTCGTCGATGAACCCGGCCAGGATGGAGCCTACCGTTGCATCAGAGGGCATGCCGACCGCCTCGGGCAAGTTCGTGTTCGGGTCTGCGTCCACGACCAGGACCGGGGTCTTGCCCTTCTTCAGAAGGCCCCGGACGATGAGGGCCGCCAGGGTGGTTTTCCCCACACCGCCTTTTCCACCAACCGCTATCCTGTATCCCATGTTTTGCTTCTCTCAGCAGGTATTCAGACGCTTAAACTCACTGTGCTCAACTCATCGCACCAGGTCAAAGGTCAAAGTCTAAAGGTCAAAGGGCTGAGGTTTTTTTCTTTTGCCTTTCACCTTTTACCTTTGTCCTTTTACCTTCTTTTTACAGTAAGCCGTTAGCCAGCTTCGCAGCCTTTACGGTGTTCATCATCAGCATGGTGATGGTCATGGGGCCCACGCCACCCGGAACCGGCGTGATCATGCTCGCCTTTTCCTTGACAGGATCGAAATCCACGTCCCCGCAGAGGATCGCCTTGCCTGCCTCGGTCTTGCCGATTCGGTTGACCCCAACGTCGATCACCACCGCCCCGTCCTTCACCATGTCTGCAGTCACCGCCTTCGGAACCCCGGCGGCCACGATCAGGATGTCGCCCCGCAGGGTGTGCTCCTTCATGTTCTTGGTGCGGGTGTGGCAAACGGTTACCGTGGAATTGGCGCCTTCCTGTTTCTGGATCATCATGTTGGCAATCGGCTTGCCGACAATATTGCTCCTGCCGACCACCACGACCTCGGCGCCCGACGTCTCCACCCCGGATCGGATCAGCATCTGCTGGATGCCGGCCGGCGTGCAGGGCAGGAAGACGGCCTCGCCGATCATGAGTTTCCCCACATTGACCGGATGGAACCCATCGACGTCTTTGTCCGGGTCGATGGCATAGAGCACCTTTGTCTCGTTGACGCTCTTGGGCAGCGGCAACTGCACCAGAATCCCATGGATGCTCGGATCCTTGTTGTATTTGTCCACGAGCGCCAACAGGTCCGCCTCCGACAGATCCTCGGGCTGACTGTCCTGGATCGAGTTGAAGCCCAGGGCGTGGGCGGTCTTCTGCTTCGCCGTGACATAGCTCACCGATGCCGGGTTTTCGCCCACGAGGATCGTGACGAGTCCCGGAACGACATTGTGCTTCGTCTTAAGATCATCCACCTCTTGTTTGAGCTCTTCCCGGATCTGCTTTGCGATTTCTGTCCCACTGATCAGCTTTGCAGGCATGGTCTTGGCTCCTCTCTGTTCAAAAAGAATTGACGCTTAATTGGCTAAAAAATCCCTCTTTTTCAGTCGGTTGGGTCGGTTGTTGCCACGCACGAAGGTGGCTTGCTGCCTTGCGTTCGGAACCAGGAACCGCCGGGCCACGTCCCTTATTCTGTCTCGACCTCGAGGGCCGGAGGCAATATGCCGTATTCGAGCCCCAAGCCGGGCATCAGGCGGATGGTGCCAGTGTCCGGGAATGTGTACGCGTCTCTCTGCAGGAGGGCCCCTGTCCACAATCCAGGGACTTTGCAGCATGGCGGAAGAGCCGATTTCGAACCACGCTTACGGCCAAGGAATGGCCATGCTGGCAGGCTTTCAGAGAGAACTATAGGCTACCAGGACGAAAATGAATGAAAGCTCATTCAATTTAGCACGGATCGGCCGGAAAGGCAAGTGAACACGGCCACGAGGCAAACAAAAAGGCGGGTCTCTCTTGACTTCGGGAGTCGCCTTCTATACTCATAAATGAGATGGGCGTGGAAGGATTTCCTTGCCCGCCGGGACAACAAATCGAATGGCCGGAAGGTGTATGCTTCCCCCTGATTGCTCCTATCCGTGGCTCGAACGGAACAGATCTTTCCAATCGATAGTGACATGTCAACGCCGATCAATGCCTCGCCCCTGGAAATTCCCTCCCCTGAGGGGCGGTTTGAAACCTACCAAGAAGCAGAAGACTATCTGAACACCTTCACCGACTACGAGCGGATGGAAAGGGGTGTGGAGTACCCCGAGGATCTGTTCGATCTCCGCCGCATCGAGAGGCTCCTGGACTGCGTAGGGAACCCGCATGCAGGCCTGAAAGGGATCCACGTAGCCGGAACGAAGGGAAAGGGATCGACCGCCCTCTTCGCGGAGGCGATCCTGCGGGCCCACGGCCTGACCACGGGCCTGTTCACCTCTCCCCATATCCTTGTGAAAGAAGAAAGGATTCAGGTATCAGGGGAGGCCCTGAAGCCGGAGGAGTTCCTGGGTTGGATGAACCACCTTCGGCCCGCGTTGGTGAGCCTGCAGGACTCGCCCCTGCCCCCAACCTTTTTCGACATTATGACGACCGTTGGCCTTTTGCACTTCCGTTCCCGGGGCGTGGAGGCGGCGATCCTGGAAGTGGGTCTGGGGGGCAGGCTGGATTCGACGAATGTTTTTCTGCCCGATGTCTGTATTCTGACAAGACTGGGGTTGGATCACACCGAGAAGTTGGGGAGCACGCTGGACCTGATTGCGGCCGAGAAGGCGGGAATCATCAAGCCGTCCCGCCCCGTGATTGCCCATGCGCAGGAGCCGGAGGCGCGTGTCGTGGTTGAGAAGAGATGTCTCGAGACAGGCTCCCCGATTTCGTGGCTGGGCGAAGACGTGAGGATCGAGGCAGAGGAGGGCGCAGATCCGTTCGGCTTCTCGGTACGCACGCCCAAGAGGCGGTACCCGGGCCTCAGGCTGTCGGTTCTGGGCCGGCACCAGCAGATGAATGCGGCGGTGGCGATTGCTGCAGCAGAGGTCTTCATGGGGCAGG
>JAQYVQ010000564.1 GCA_030145435.1 Syntrophobacteria bacterium
GGGGTGGGAGCGGAAGGACATGCTCCAGGCCCAGGCGACATTCACAAAACTGTTTGGGCCTAACCTGGGTGCAGATGATATAGCATTCCTCTTTGAAGTGGGCGCCACCTGGTTCTTCGGGATGGAAGACAAGGACGTGCTTCGGTACGATGGGCCGGGAACCGAGACGAGCGGCAATTCCTGGTGGACGGAGGCGGGTCTCCAGCCGTTCACAACCGAGGGGGGCTTTGCAGACTCCTTCTCCTGGGGGTACCGTCTCGTGTTGGCACCGACCTTCAACAATGCGATCGGCGCTGTTACGCTCACGCCGATCTTCGCCTGGGCCCACGACGTGGAGGGCGTGACGCCGATCCCGATCAGCAATTTCGTTGCGGGAACCAAGGCAATGAGCTTGATGCTCAATGCTGTCTATCTACAGAAGATCCAGGCCAGGCTGGCGTACACAATGTTCTTCGGGGGGGGCAAGGCGAACCTTCTCCACGACCGTGACTTCATCTCCCTGAGCGCCAGCTATTCCTTCTAGCAAGGCCGGCGAACCGACCATCTTCAAAGAGGAGATACACGAATGAGAAGAAGCTCGAAATGGATATCTGCCTGTACATTTATTCTTGCGTTGCTGGTGGCGGTTGTGCAGGCGGAGGCCAAGGTCTCGGCCGAGGAAGCCACGAAGCTCACGGATGGAACGCTCACGCCCCTGGGGGCAGAGAAGAAGGGGAACGAGGAAGGGACCATTCCCGCGTGGGACGGAGGCATTACGGAGATCCCCGAGGGGTTCAAGGAGGACAGTGGAGACTACGTCGACCCCTTTGCGGGTGACAAGATCCTGTTTACCATCACCGCTGCGAACATGCTGGAATATGCAGACAAGCTGTCGCCCGGCCAGATCGATCTGTTCAAGCGGTACCCGAACACCTACAAGATGAATGTGTACCCGACCCGGCGGAGCGCCTCGTACCCGCAGCGTATCTATGACTGGGCCGTGAAGAATGCCACGACGGCGGAACTCGTGGAAGGGGGCAATGGGTTCAAGAACGCGTGTGAATCGATCCCCTTCCCCATTCCGAAGGAGGGGATCGAGGCGGTCTGGAACCACCTGACGCGATTCCGGAACGACACGGTCTATCGGGTCTACGCTTCCATCGCACCCACGGCGGGGGGGGCGTACACGGTCGTTACGACCGAAGAGAAGATCTTCTTTCCGTACTCGGTGGCGGGTGCGACCTCCGAAACGATCAACAACGTGTTGATCTACTTCCTGTCGAACGTACTCGCCCCGCCCCGCATGGCGGGTGACCTCCTTCTGGTTCACGAGACCCTGGACCAGGTCAAGGAGCCTCGTAGGGCCTGGACGTACAACCCGGGACAGCGGCGCGTGCGCAGGGCGCCGAACGTGGCCTACGACTTGCCCACCGGCACGGCGGACGGCCAGCGGACGGCGGACATGCTGGACATGTACAACGGCGCGCCGGACCGTTACGAGTGGAGCCTCATCGGAAAGAAGGAGATGTATATTCCGTACAATTCGTACAAGGTCACCGACCGGCAGGTCAAATACAAGGACATTATCCGACCGGGTCATCCCAACACGGACCTCCTTCGGTACGAATTGCACCGGGTCTGGCACGTTGAAGCAAAGCTGAGGCCGGGAACGAGGCACATCTACGCCCAGCGAACCTTCTACCTGGACGAAGATACGTGGACAATCCAGGTAGCGGATCTCTACGATAATCAGGGCGAACTCTGGAGGGTATCGGAAAACCACCTGGTCAACTACTACGATCTGCCCATGAGCGCCACGGCCATGGAGGTTCACTTGGACCTGCAGAACGGTCGCTACCTCGCCCTCGGGATGACGAACGAGGGAACGCCCTGGAGCTTCAAGGAGAAGTTCCCCCTCGACCTGTTCACGCCCGCAGCCCTGCGCAGGGCAGGTCGGCGTTAAACAGGGTAAGGCAATCTCAAGCTTCCGAAACGGCCTTTCTGGCAAAATCTTTGCCTGAGGTGCTGTCGGGGCCGAAGAAGTCGGCCCCGATTTCATCGGCGAATTCCTTAGTCACCGGTGCACCGCCGATCATGACCTTGACCGCGTCGCGTAACCCGGCTTCCTGAACCGCCTCGATGACCTCCCTCATCGCGAGCATCGTCGTCGTGAGCAGGGCAGATAGCCCCAGGACCTGTGGCTGGTGCTCTTTCACGGACTCGACGAAAGCCTCGGGCGGAACATCGATTCCCAGGTCCACGACCTTGAACCCGGCCCCTTCGAGGGCAATGGAAAGGAGATTCTTGCCGATGTCGTGCATGTCCCCCCGGACCGTGCCCACGACAACGGTGCCGGTGGATCTGGCTCCACTCTGAACCATGCCCGGCTTGAGGAGTTCCAGCCCCGCCTTCATCGCCTTGGCGGCCATGAGCATCTCGGGAAGATAGAACTCGCCCTTTTGAAAGAGGTCGCCTACCACGTCCATTGCGGGAATCATCGCCTCATTCATCATCGCATCCGGGGCCGTCCCGTCCTGGAGGAGTTGTTGGACCCGGTCGACCGTGTCGCTAACTTTTCCAGCCACCACGGATTCTCTCAGTTTCTCCATCTTGACTCTCCTTTCGCGACTCGCGAGTCCGGCATTCTGCAAAACCTTCTGGCAATCCCATCGTCAGGCGTACCCGTGTTCTTCGTTCCAGTTCCTGGTTTCGTCGATCATGGCATAGTAGTTCTCGATTTTGCAGTAGTTGGTCACCGAGTTGCCGGAGCCGAGCATGATACCCCCGGCGGGTGTGCAGGCTTCGAGGATCTGACGGGTGCGGGCCCTCACATCCTCGGTCGTTCCTCTGGCCAGGAGGTCCACGTCCACCCCGCCCAAGAGGGAAATGCGATCTCCATACCTCCTGTGCATCTCCTCGATGGGCGTGATGTTGTCCTGAAAGCTGTGTAAGGCATCAATTCGGACGTCTTCGATCAGGTCTTCCAGGAGTGCTTCGATCTTGCCGCAGGAATGAAAGATAAAGGGCTTGCCGTTCTTATGGCAGGTATCGGCGAACCGCTTGTGCCTGGGTAGAACGTGTTCGCGGAAGAAATCGGGATGCAGCATGGTGCCGTGGTTGAAGCCCATGTCCTCGCCGTAGAAGACGGCCCCGGTGCTCGGGTGGGCCGTTGCCATGTCGATGGCCCGTTCGGTCAGGATAGCGAGGTTCTCCAGAATATCAACGAGCAGATCCGGCTCCTCGATGCTCTTGATCGCCATGGTTTCGAAGCCCATGAGATTCCTGAGTTCCTCGAAGATACCGTTGCAGAAGATCATCTGCTTCATCCCGGCGGGGATCTTGTCGGACGTGTACTCGATCGGAAGGATGCTGATCTCTTCGACTGCGGGCCAGTGGAAGGATTGGAATTGTTCCCTGGAGGCGATCAGACCGCTATGCTCTTCCTGCCATCCCCGGACCTTTCCTCCCTGACGTGGGTTCTCTTTTCGGTTCCATGCTGTTTGTTTCAACGGGACGATGGGCGTCATGGTCACGTAGTCATAGCCCACGGACCGGTGGAAGGCGATCGTCAGGTCCATGAGTTGGATGCCGGCCTGTATTTCGCCGGGGCCCATCTGTTCAGTCATGTTTGCGAAGTCCATCCAGCTCTCGATGGGCGACTGGAGGCCGGTCGCTTCCTCCTGGATTTCAAGGTCTACCAGCAGCTCGATAATGGGGACGGGCCCCTCGGTGGTTTCGCGTAGGAGGACCTTTCGAAAATGGTCGAAATCCGGCTCTTCTTTGAAGGGTTTTTCGATCCGCATATCGTATCTCCCTGGCACGTTTTGATTTTGTTATTTAACATACATGTTAATCCAATGCAAACATATTCTTTCACCTATTCTAATGAGATCCAGGTTCCAAAACAGGTAAACGGCGAGGCGGGAAAGGGACCCCGATTTGTCTCTTGTGCTGGTGTAACATGTATGTTAATAGAACATGATGAATTGCGTCGAAAGCGATGGGATATGAAGGCACGTCAGGGAGGCCCGGAACGGTGGTGGCAGACCGGTGTGGTCTATCAGATCTATCCTCGGAGTTTCATGGACAGTGACTGCGACGGGGTAGGGGATTTGAGGGGTATTGTCTCGAAGCTGGATTACCTGAATGACGGGACAGAGAAATCTCTGGGTATCGATGCCATCTGGCTCTCGCCGATCTATCCATCTCCGAACAAGGACTTCGGTTACGACATCAGCGATTACAGGGACATCGATCCGCTCTACGGGAACATGGAGGATTTCAAGCTTCTGTTGAGAGAAGCGCACGATCGGAACATCCGGATCGTGATGGACCTGGTGATCAACCACACTTCGGACCAGCACCCCTGGTTCATCGAGGCATGCAAGAGCCGGGACAATCCGTACCATGACTGGTACCTGTGGCACGAGGGGAAGAACGGCAAGGCCCCGAACAACTGGTTTGCCTTCTTTGACAAGAAGGCCTGGTGGTGGGTCGATGAAGTGCGGAAGTTCTATCTCTCCACGTGGTGTCGATACCAGCCGGAGGTGAACTGGCGGAACCCGGGGCTGAAAGAAGCCATGTTTGATGTGATGCGGTTCTGGCTCGAACTGGGTGTGGACGGGTACAGGATCGATGTGATCAACTGGTTCATGAAGGACGAGCAGTTCCGCTCCAACCCTTTTCGGCCTCAGTTGAGCCCGCCCGACCTTCAGAAACACATCTACGATCGGAACCGGCCGGAGACCCACGACCTCTGTCGGGAGATTCGGGAGGTGGTGGATGCCTTTCCGGATCGATTTTCGGTAGGAGAGGTCTACACGACATCAGCAAAGGATGCCTCCTCCTACTACGGCAACGGGGATGAACTCCACCTCGCCTTCAATTTCGCCTTTCTGTTCAAGAAATGGGGGGCTGCCAATTTCCTTCAAGAGATCGAGAAGTGGGACAGTCTGCTGAGAGACAAGGGCTGGCCGACCTACACCCTGTCGAATCACGATCAACCCCGGCACTACACCCGTTACGCAGAAGGTGACGAGACCAACAAGCGGGCACGCGTCGCAGCCGCCATGCTCCTGACCCTGAGGGGAACGCCTTTCCTCTACTATGGCGAGGAAATCGGGATGTCCGACCTGAAGATAGGGAGAAAGCAGATTCAGGATCCGCTGGGGAAGAAATATTGGCCCATCCTCAAGGGCCGTGACCCGGCACGGACCCCGATGCAGTGGAGGGGCTCTCGCCATGCAGGATTCTCCACGGCGGACCCGTGGCTTCCGGTCCACCCGAAGCACGGGGTTGTTAACGTGGAGAGTCAGGCCGGGGATCCCGGGTCCCTCCTGTCCTTGTATAGAGAGCTCATATGGTTGCGAAAAAGGACGCCTGCCCTCTGCCGAGGGGAATATCGCTCACTGGTTTCCTCTCCGACGGAATACCTCGTCTACCTTCGATCTTATGAAGGCCAGACGGTTCTGGTCTTGTTGAATTTCGTGGGAAAGAGCGTAACGGCTGCGCTACGCGGAAACGGCAATGAAGTGATGGCGGGCAAATGGGAGGTCCTCTTCGGAACGGACAGGCTGAAGGGCAGTCGATTGGAGGTCTCGACGGGTATGGGCCTTCAAGGGTACGAGGTTCTGATCGCGGAGAGAACAGAAGAGCGTAATGGAGGATCGCACAAATGACCCGAATTGCCATGATCGGGGCTGGCAGCATCGAGTTTGCCCAGAAGCTGGTGCAGGACTTTCTCTGCTTCGAGTCAACCCGGGATGCACACATTGCACTCGTGGACATCGACGCTCACAGGCTCGAGACCGCGCACAGGGTGTTCGAGAACATGCGCGAGCAGCATGGACTCGGGTGCACGTTCTCGGCCAGTACGGACAGGGGTGACTCCCTGAGGGGGGCGGACCTGGTCATAGCGATGATCAGCGTGGGTGGCAACGACGCCCTGAAGCAGGACATCGAGATTCCCCTGAAATATGGGGTCGATCAATGCGTGGGGGACACGCTGAACCCCGGAGGTATCTTTCGAGGCTTGAGACAGGTGCCGCCCCTCCTCGACGTCGCGAGCGACATGAGCGAGCTGTGTCCGGAGGCCATGTTCCTCAATTACGCGAACCCGATGGCCATCTGTTCTTGGGCCATCCAGCAATCCTTTCCGGAGATTCAAGCCGTCGGTCTTTGCCACGGTGTGCGGCACACAACAGCGCTCCTGTGCAGATGGCTGGATCTGCCTGTGGAGGCGTGCGATACGCTGACCGCGGGCATCAACCACATGGCCTGGTACCTGAAGTTCACGCACGAGGGAAAAGACCTGTACCCCCGCATGTGGGAAAAGCTGGGCAAGGAAGGCCCGATCGAGCTCGAGCAGTACCGATTCGAGATCATGAAGGCCACCGGTCGTTTCTGCACCGAAAGCCCGGGACACACATCGGAATACGTTCCCTACTTCCGACATCGCAAGGACCTGAGAGCGCTCTTCGATGGGCATTGGCTCTTCGGAGAAACGGCAGGGTACCTGAAAGAGCAACTGCGGACGACAGAGCGGTATGAAGAAACGATGGCTGCCATGGCGTCCGGGAAGACGCCGGTCCCCTACGCTCCCGGGGAAAAGTCCCAGGAGCACGCGGCGGAGATCCTGGACGCCCGTCTCACGGGAAGACCCTTCGGGTTTGCCGGCAACGTGTTGAATAGGGGGTTCATCACAAACCTGCCGGACGGTTGCTGCGTGGAGGTGCCGGTCTTCGTGGATCGTCAAGGGCTTCATCCCTCCTTCGTGGGGCCCCTCCCGAAGGTATGCGCCGCCCTGTGCAGGTCCAACATCTCGGTCCAGGAACTCGCCGTGGATGCCGCGCTCAACGGCGACTACGAGGCAGCCTATCACGCCTGCATGATGGACCCCGTAACGTCCGCGGTACTCGCACCTCATGAAATACGGAACATGGTGGACGAGCTGTTCGAGGCGCACATGGAGAGGCTGCCTCAATTTCAGGGCAAGAAGAGCGCGTCCCCGGGCGCCACGATCGCCCGGCTGGAGACAGGCGCAAAGACGATGAAGGTGGGGGAGAACGTGTACGCCAAGCTCATCTCGGAGGGGTACAGCTGGTGATGACGAAGAGGGGATCATGCTGACTCATAAAATACCCATTGAGGACCGCATACAGGACCTGCTTGGGCGGATGACCCTGGAGGAGAAGGTGGCCCAGGTCGGCTCGGTATGGGGCCCGGACCTCTTGGAAGGGGAGCGGTTCAGCGCCGAGAAAGCGGATACGATCCTCTGCAACGGGATCGGCCATGTCTCGCGACTGGGCACGGCCTCGACGCTGCGGCCGGTGGAGTTGGCTTCGACGGCCAACGAAATCCAGCGGTACATCCTCGAGAAGACGCGCCTGGGCATTCCCGCCCTGCTGCACGAGGAGAGTTGCGCAGGGCTGACGGCCCGGGAGGCGACGCAGTTCCCGCAGGCCATAGGGCTCGCGAGCACCTGGGAGCCGGATCTCGTGCAGTCCATGGCGGATGTGATCCGCGAAGAGATGGTGGCGGTCGGAGCACGCCATACCCTGGCGCCGGTTCTCGATGTTACGCGCGACCCGCGGTGGGGTCGATGCGAGGAGGCCTTTGGGGAAGACCCGTACCTTGTGGGACGTATGGGCGTGGCTTATGTCAGAGGGATCCAGAGCCCCTCGCTTGGTCATGGTGTGGCGGCCACGGGGAAACATTTCCTCGGGTACGGCGCACCGGAAGGGGGCATGAACTGGGCGCCTTGCCAACTTCCTCGACGGGAACTCCTGGAGAGGATCCTCCCGCCCTTCGAGGCTGCTATCCGGGAGGCGCGGATCGCAACGATCATGAACGGGTATCACGAGATCGACGGGATTCCCTGCGGGGCGTCCAAAGAACTCCTGGACGGCCTGCTCAGGGGAGAGCTTGGGTTCGATGGCCCGGTCGTGTCCGATTACCTGAGCGTTCTTTTTCTGATGATCTACCACCGAATCGCGCAGGAGAGGTCCGAGGCTGCGGCCCGGGCACTCGAGGCGGGACTCGACGTGGAATTGCCGCGGCTGGATTTCTTTCGGGAGCTGCCTTCCGCCATCGAGGCGGGCAGAATCGACAAGGCGCTGCTCGATCGCGCGGTCGGCCGTGTTCTGTGTCTCAAGTTCGAACTGGGCCTGTTCGAGTCCCCCTTCGTGG
>JAQYVQ010000572.1 GCA_030145435.1 Syntrophobacteria bacterium
CTGGTCAAGGACCCGGGCCTGGTCGAGCGCCGCCGCCGCGAGATCGTGGACGCGGCGGTGAAGCTGTTCGTGGAGAACGGTTTTCACAAGACCACCACCCGTCAGATCGCCCGGGCCGCCGGCTTCAGCATCGGTACCCTCTACGAGTATGTAGCCTCCAAGGAGGACGTGCTCTACCTCGTCTGCGATGCCATCCACGCCGAGGTGGAGCGCGGGGTCGCAGAGGTGATGGAGCAGGCGACCGGCGGGTGGGAGGCCCTCCGGGGCGTGATTCGGGAGTATTTCCTCGTCTGCGACCGGATGAGCGACCACATCCTGCTCATCTACCAGGAGACCAAGTCTCTGACGCCCCAGTGGCAGAAGAAGGTCCTGGAAAACGAGGTGAGGGTCACGGGGCTCTTCAAGGGGGCCCTGGAGGGGCTCTGTTCGAAGGAAGGTATAAGCGGACCGGATGATGCGTCGTTGGAACTCATGGCGCACAACATCATGGTTCTGGGGCACATGTGGACATTCAGGAGGTGGTTTTTTCGGCGTCGGTTTCGAATCGAAGACTACATTTCTCACCAGACGGCCTTGATCATGAGAGAGCTGACTGGCTCGAGTCCGTGAAAAGGGGGAGTCATGACGGAAGGAGAAGTAGAGGTATATAGCACGAAGAATCCGGTACGGGTGGTCACCGCAACCTCGCTCTTTGACGGCCACGACGCGGCGATCAACATCATGCGACGGATTATTCAGGCCACAGGGGCGGAAGTGATCCACCTGGGGCACAACCGGTCGGTGGCCGACATCGTGGATGCCGCCATCGAGGAGGACGTCCAGGCCGTGGCGGTCTCCTGCTACCAGGGTGGACATATTGAGTTCTTCAAGTACATCGTGGATCTCCTGAAGGAGAGGGGGGCCGAAGGGATCAAGGTGTTTGGGGGGGGTGGCGGGGTGATCGTGCCGGACGAGATCAGGGAACTCGAGGCGTACGGCGTCGCCAAGATCTACTCGCCCGAGGACGGTGCACGGATGGGGCTACAGGGAATGATCAACCACTTGGTCGAGAGCATCGACTACCCGATGGTCACCGAGAAGACGGACTTCGATCTGGGCGATCTCAAGCCCCAGGACAAGGGCAGGGTGGCGCGGCTGATCACGGCCGTCGAGTCTACCAAGGCGAAGGAGGACGGCCACCTGGAGGGCTTGCGTGCCGAGCTAAAGCGCAAGCTTGCCGAAGGCCGGGGCCCTGTGCTGGGCATCACCGGCACGGGTGGCGCGGGCAAGTCGTCCCTGACGGATGAGCTGATACTGCGTTTCCTGCTCGACATCAAGGACGCGACCGTTGCCGTGCTCAGCGTGGACCCCTCCAGGCGCCGGACAGGGGGTGCGCTCCTGGGCGACCGGATCCGCATGAACGCCATCGGCAGCCCTCGAGTCTACATGCGCTCTCTGGCCACCCGCGGCGCCCAGACAGAGGTGAGCGAGTCGCTCGCCGACGCCATCGCGCTGGTGCAGGCAGCCGGGTACGATCTCGTCATCGTGGAGACGGCCGGGATCGGCCAGGGGGACACCGCAGTGGTCGACATGGTGGATGCGTCCCTCTACGTGATGACCCCCGAGTTCGGCGCAGCCTCCCAACTCGAGAAGATCGACATGCTCGACTATGCGGACCTGATTGCGATCAACAAGTTCGAGAAGCGGGGAGGAGAAGATGCGGTTCGGGACGTGAGAAAGCAGGTTCAGCGAAATCGCAATGTCTTTGACATGTCGCCCGACAAGATGCCCGTTTTCGGGACGATTGCCTCGAAGTTCAACGACGACGGGGTGACGGCCCTTTACCACGCTGTGCTGGACAAGATCGCCGAGAAGGCGGGCCGCCGGTTCGACTCCACTCTGCCGCGCCCGGAATCGAATACCTCGAGTTCCAAGACGATCATCATCCCTCCGGAGCGCAGCCGCTACCTGGCCGAGATCTCGGACACGGTCCGGGCCTACCATCGGTGCACGGCCGAGCAGGCCGATCGAGCAAGAAAGGCCTGGCACCTCGAGGAGGCCAAGGCGGCCCTGGAAGATGCTGAGGGGTCTTCCGGAGCGAGCGAAGCCATCGATCGTCTCAAGGAAGAGCTGAAACACGCGCAGGGGTCCCTGGCGGGCGAGACGCGTGACCTCATCGCCGGGTGGCCGGAGACCCAGGCCGCTTACGGCGGCGAAGAATTCGTCTACCGGGTGCGGGACCGCGAAATCCGGGTGCCCCTCTACGTCGAGTCACTGGCTCACCAGCAGATCCCCAAGGTGGTGCTGCCGAAATACAAGGATCCCGGTGAGATCTACCGGTGGCTTCGGGAGGAAAACCTGCCCGGTCACTTCCCCTACACGGCCGGCGTGTTTCCCTTCAAGCGGACGGGCGAGGACCCCACGCGGATGTTTGCGGGGGAAGGCGACCCGGCGCGCACGAACCGTAGGTTCAAGCTGCTCTCCGAGCATTCCGAGGCAAAGCGCCTCAGCACCGCCTTCGACTCGGTGACCTTGTACGGCTGCGACCCGGACGAACGGCCGGACATCTACGGCAAGGTCGGTACCTCAGGCGTGAGCGTGTGCACCCTCGACGATGTGAAGGTCCTGTACGGCGGTTTCGACCTGTGTGCGCCCAGCACCTCGGTTTCGATGACCATCAACGGACCGGCCCCGATGATGCTGGCCATGTTCCTGAACACGGCGATCGACCAGGAAGTCGACAAAGTCACGGCCGAGCAGGGACGCGCGCCCACGGAAGAGGAGTTCAAGGCGATTCGGGCCCGGGTCCTGGAGAACGTGCGAGGAACGGTCCAGGCCGACATCCTCAAGGAGGACCAGGGCCAGAACACCTGCATCTTCTCGATCGATTTCGCCCTGCGGATGATGGGGGACATCCAGGAGTACTTCATCGAGAACAAGGTGCAGAACTTCTATTCCGTATCGATCTCGGGCTACCACATCGCCGAGGCCGGGGCCAACCCGATCTCGCAGCTCGCCTTCACCCTGGCCAACGGCTTCACCTACGTGGAGTACTACCTCGCCCGGGGCATGCCGATCGACTCGTTTGCGCCGAGCCTCTCCTTCTTCTTCTCGAATGGGATGGATCCGGAGTACACGGTGATCGGCCGGGTGGCCCGACGGATCTGGGCCGTGGCGATGCGCGACCTGTACGGCGGGGCGAGCCGCTCCCAGATGCTCAAGTACCACGTGCAGACCTCGGGACGGTCCCTGCACAGCCAGGAGATCCAGCTCAACGACATTCGCACGACCCTTCAGGCCCTGTGCGCCATCTACGACAATTGCCAGAGCCTTCACACGAATGCCTTTGACGAGGCGATCACCACGCCCACCGAGGAATCGGTTCGCCGGGCCCTGGCCATCCAGCTGATCATCAATCGGGAGTGGGGCCTTGCGAAGAACGAGAACACCTACCAGGGGAGCTTCATCGTCGAGGAGCTGACAAGGCTGGTGGAGGAAGCCGTTCTGTCCGAGTTCGACAGGATTGCGGAGCGGGGGGGCGTTCTGGGTGCCATGGAGACCGGATACCAGCGCAGCAAGATCCAGGAAGAGTCGATCCACTACGAGACGCTCAAGCACAACGGCGAGCTTCCAATTGTCGGGGTGAACACCTTCCTGAACCCGCACTCCGAGTTCGATAATCTGGGCGCCTTTATCGAGCTGGCCAGGGCCACGGAGGAAGAGAAGGCCTTCCAGCTCCAACGGGTGAAGGACTTCGTGAAGCGGAATGAGAAGGATGCCCCCGAGGCCATGGCTCGCCTTCAGAGGGTCGCCCTCGCAGGGGGCAACGTTTTTGCCGAGCTGATGGACACCGTTCGGGTGTGCACGCTTGGCCAGATCACCCGGGCGCTCTACGATGTAGGCGGCCAGTACAGAAGGGGCATGTAAGAGGCTGTCGATAAACGGCCATCTGCGGCGTTGCACTCATCCTGCGTCACTGCGGCGTACGGTGTACGCCTCATTCCACAGGATCTCGTGCGCCTTGCATATGACCATTTCTCAACAGCCTCTTGCTCATGGAGCCGGGTCGTGGACAAAGGAGTTCGGGGAC
>JAQYVQ010000343.1 GCA_030145435.1 Syntrophobacteria bacterium
TCCACCTCCGCCTTGATCCGCTTCTCGATCTTTGCCAACTCCTTGACCTCGTCCGAGAACATCTCCTCAGAGACCTCCACGTGGACCTCCAGGTTGTCCAGGGCCTTCTCCCGGTCCACGTAGATCACGTAGTGTGGCGCCGCCTCGGGAATCTCGAGCAGGACGCTCTCGATCTGGGACGGGAAGACGTTGACCCCCCGGATGATCAGCATGTCATCCGAGCGCCCGGTGACGCGTTCCATGCGGGCCGTTGTCCTGCCGCACGGGCATCGGTCCCGGGTCAGCCGGGTGATGTCCCGAACGCGGTACCGGAGCAACGGGATGCCCTCTTTGGTCAGGGTCGTGACCACGAGTTCTCCGGTCCGGCCCTCGCCAAGCGGTTCGCCCGTGATCGGGTCGATGATCTCCGGCAGGAAATGGTCCTCCATGATGTGGAGGCCATTCTTTGCCTCGCACTCGGATGCCACGCCGGGGCCGATGATCTCGCTCAGCCCGTAGATATCGATGGCGGACACATGGAGCTTCTTCTCGATTTCTTTTCGCAGGTTGTCGGTCCAGGGCTCGGCGCCGAACACGCCCACCCGCAAGGGAAGGTCGCGGGTCGCCACCCCCCTCTCTTCCGCCGCCTCCGCCAGGTAGAGGGCATAGGAGGGGGTCGAGCAGAGGACCGTCGTGCCGAAGTCCTGGAGGAGAGTGATCTGACGCTTCGTGTTCCCCGTCGAGACCGGCACGACCGCGGCGCCGATCTTCTCGGCCCCGTAGTGGGCGCCCAGGCCTCCGGTGAACAGGCCGTAGCCGTAGGCGACCTGGATGATGTCCCCCTTGTGCGCGCCCGCCGAGACCAGGGTACGGGCCATCACCTCTGCCCAGGTCTCGATATCGTTCCGGGTGTACCCGACAACGGTGGGCTTTCCCGTGGTGCCGGTCGACGCGTGAAGCCGGATGATCTCATCCATCGGAACGGCGAAGAGGCCGAAAGGATAGTTGTCGCGAAGGTCGGCCTTGGTGGTGAAGGGGATTTTATGGAGATCGTCGAGGCTGCGGATGTCTTCAGGCCCTATGCCGGCCTCTTCGAGCCTGTTCCGGTAGAAGGGCACCTGGCGGCAAACCCTCTCGACGAGCCCTTGCAGCCGCTCCAGCTGCAACTTTTTCAGGTCTTCCCGGTTGCAGCACTCGGATGCTTCGTTCCAGTACAACTTGATCTTCCCCCCGCGTTATCGACCCCTGCCGAGTTCGAAGGCGTGCAGGTTCACATCCACGAACTTCTCCGGAATTCTTTGGGAGATCGCCCTCTTCCACATCTCCTCCGGGAGGTCGACTTCCCCGGAGATGGCCCCCACGAGCACGCTGTTGACCGTTCGAACATCGCCGGCCTTGCGGGCAAGCTTCAGGCCGTCGACGATCCGGGTCTTGGGGTGCCTCTTCTTGAGGACATCATAGATGCGGGGCGGGTATTCCATCCTCCCGGATGTCACTGTTGTCGGGTTGATCTTCTGTCTGTTCACCAGGAGAACGCCGTCCTTTTTCAGAAAATTGACCCACCGCAGGGCCTCGAGGGCCTCGAAGCCGATCAGGACGTCCGCCTGCCCTTCCGGGATGAGAGGGGAGAAGACCTTGCGTCCGCAACGGACGTGACTGGTCACCGAACCCCCCCTTTGGGCCATTCCGTGGACCTCGCTCTTCTTCACGTCGAGGCCCGCTTCCATGAACACGATGCAGAGGATTTCCCCTGCCAGGAGGATGCCTTGTCCCCCTACGCCGGCGAGAAAGATGTCTTGCGCTTTCAATGCTTCGGGTCTCCTAGTCTCACGCGAGGTCGCTGATCGCGTCGAGCTTGCATATCTGTTGGCAGATCGGGCATCCGTTGCAGACGACGCTGTCGATCTGTGCCTTGCCGTCCGGTGTCTGGCTGAGTGCCGGGCAGCCCGTGAGGAGGCAGAGGTTGCACCCGACGCACTTGTCCGGATCGACCGTCTTGGGCGTCTTTCGCTCGCCGCGCTTCAACAGCAGGCAGTCCCTCCTGGCGATGATCAGGGAAGAATGGGGTGCCTCCACTTCCTCTTTCAGGGCCTTCTCCAGGTCCTTCATCTCGTAGGGATCGACCGTTCGGACCGAATCGATCCCGAGCGCCTTGCCCAGGGCCTCGAAATCAACCTCAGGCGTTTCCACTCCCTGCAGGGTCCGTCCCGTGGCGGCGTGCTCCTGGAATCCGGTCATGGCCGTGGTCCGGTTGTCCAGGATGACCGTGGTCGAAGTCCCTCGGTTGTAGGCGATGTTCATGAGCGAAGATATACCGCTGTGCAGGAAGGTGCTGTCCCCCAGGACGGCCACGCTGCGCGACTCGGGGTTCGGCCCCAGAGCCTTGTCCAGTCCGTGGGCCATGCCGATGCTGGCCCCCATGCAGAGGGTTGAGTCCATGGTCTCCAGGGGTGGAGCTACGCTCAGGGTGTAGCAGCCGATGTCGCCCATCACGTTGAGCTTGAGCTTCTTCATCGTGTAGAAGGAAGCCGAATGGGGGCACCCGGGGCAGAGCGCAGGGGGCCTCGGGGGGACGTTCGGTGGGGAGCCGGGCTTCTTTCGTTTCTTCCCGCTCAGGCCCTGCTTTACGATTTCCGGTGAGAGCTCTCCGCAGATCGGGAAACGCTCTTTTCCAAGGACCGGGATCCCGAGGGCCTTGATCTGATCTTCGAGATACGGATCCAGCTCCTCCACCACGAAGACCTTTTTCACTCCCTCTGCAAAGTCTCGTATCAGGTTCTCGGGCAGGGGATGCGTCAGCCCCAGCTTCAAGAAAGAGGCCAGGGGTCGCGCCTCCCGGGCATACTGGTAGGCCACACCGCTCGTGACGATCCCGACCTCGCGTCGGCCCCATTCGATTCGGTTGATCGGGGTCGTTTCCGAAAGTTCGTGGAGGCGAACCATCCGCTGCTCCACGTAATCGTGTCGCTGCCGGGCGAAATTGGGCACCATCACGTACTTGGGCGGGTTCTTCACGAAGCCGGGCTCTCTCAGATGCTCTATCCTCTTCGCCGTTCTCTCGACCAAGCCCTTGGAGTGCGACACCCTCGTCGTGACCCTGAGGAGCACCGGCGTGTCATATTGTTCGCTGATCTTGAGCGCCAGCCCGATGAATTCGTAGGCTTCCTGAGAATCCGCAGGTTCCAGCATCGGCACCTTGGCGGCGAGCGCGTAGTGGCGGTTGTCCTGTTCGTTCTGGGAGCTGTGCATGCCAGGGTCGTCGGCGCTGATGATCACGAGACCGCCGTTGACGCCGATGTAGGAGGCGGTGAAGAACGGGTCGGCGGCCACGTTCAGCCCCACGTGCTTCATGCTCGCAAGGGTTCGGACGCCGCCCAGGCAGGCCCCGATGGCCACTTCCAGGGCCACCTTCTCGTTGGGGGCCCATTCCGCATACACATCATCGAAGCGGGCGATGTTCTCGAGGATTTCTGTGCTGGGCGTGCCCGGATAGGCCGCAGCCACCTTCACGCCATAGTCGTAGGCGCCCCAGGCGATCGCCTCGTTGCCGGACATGAGCTTTGTGGTCGTCGATTCCATGGTGTCAGACTCTCGTGTTAGAGGTTCGTTCCGAACAGTGCAGAACTACAAAAAGCGTGGAAGATCGCCATTCTTGAATCGGTAGCGATCCGCATTCAGGTTCAGGGGCGAAGTCCATACAGCTAGCAGAAAACCGCCGGACCGTCAACGACCCCTCGCCGACATCATTCCTCGGACCCACCCCTGTTCTCATCTTCCCGGATCAAGGCGTCGGCGAATTTCTCGGCAAGGAAGACCAGGGATTCGATGTCCAGATAGTTCGTGACGGACCGGTCGAAGAGCACCTTGGCCCTCGCTTCGAACCCCTCCTTGGGCACGGCATCCCAGAAGACCAGGAAGAAAGGGATCCTGGGCAGGGGGAGAAAGGAAAGGGCCACGTCTGCGTTGGACTCGTCCTCCGCCTTCTTCGCCCCCAGGGCACTCGCGGCTCGTTCCAGGCGGGCTGCCTTTCCCTCAAAGTGGGCCGCGATCTTCTGTTCGCACCCGTGTTCGAGCTCGGGCTTC
>JAQYVQ010000631.1 GCA_030145435.1 Syntrophobacteria bacterium
CGAAGGAAGTCTTTCTCGATCAGGTACACGGCCATGGCCGCGAAGATCATGGCAGAGAAAAGGAACCCTTGATTGAGGGCGAGCATCCCCTGAAGAAGAAGCCCGCCCTGTCCGGGAAGATCGTGCAACAGATAGAAGCTCGATCCCGCCGCTCGAAGTCCGCTCTCCACCATCATCGTACCCCAGGCCGCCAGGCACGGGAACAGACCGAACGCAACCGCCGGAGCGTGCTGTCTCGGCGTTACCTGAAACGCCTGTGCACAGATGACGATTCCGATCCACAGAAGGATGCCGATCCCCGCCTCCAACGGAATCGCTCGTATGATCCATGAAACCGTACCCGTGAAGCAGATGATTCCGATGAATACCCCGTTGATGAGAGAATACCCGGATCGAGCGCCCATCGCCTTCCACCCGGGGTGGCCGATGTAGATCGTCGTGGGAAAGCAGCTTCCGAACAGACCGGCCAAGATGCTGCCCACCCCGTTGGCAGACAAAGAGGCTGCCGTGGAATAGGAATCACCGCTCGCTTCGGCGCTCTCGATGTTCTGGAGTGAACCAACCACGCTCAGCAAGCCCATAGGGATGATAATGGAAAGATGCCGCAACAGGTGCTCGCTCCGGAAGATTTCCACGAGGCTCCCCAAGGCCGGCTGGGGGGGCACAAGCAGGGCACCCCCTTCCATGGCCAAAGAAGGAGGAGTATTCCCGCCGGGTGACAGTGTCCAGAAAAGGAGGGTTCCCAGCCCGATGGCGAGCAATCCGCCCGGGACGCCGAAAGGGTAGCGAATGTTCGAGAAATACTGGACCAGGATGATCATCATGGGGAGCATCGCAATCGTCGGGTTCTCGTAGATCCTGAACAGGAAATCCATGGAGATGAACGTAATGGCGATTCCGGCCAGCGCACTCAGGAGAGCCGCCCGAGGGGTTACCCTCCGAATCCTTTCCGCCACGAATGCTCCGAGCAGTTCGATCACACCGCTCAGGAAACAGGCGAGAAGACCCACCTTCCATGTCAGATCGACGTCCCCGGTCTCCTGATAGACCGGTTGCATCACGAAGAATATGAACGCAAGAAGGCTGACGGTGTTGATGCCGTAAGGGAGGGCGGTTACGTCCGTGCGCTGGGTTTTTTGTGCGAGCCGCCGCGCCTGCCACGCGTAGAACAGGTTTCCGAAGAAGATCGAGAGCGCGGCCCCCGGGAAAATTCGGCCGTAGATGAGCTCGTCGGGCATGCCGAGAACTTGCCGGCACAGTGTCCCTATCAGGATGAATTGGATCAGGTTGTCCAGCCCGAGCCCGAAAAATCCATCGATATCGTTCTTCACAAACCAAGGACTGGAGAAATGCGACTTCTTCATGAGCGCCTCCTCTCTCCAAATTCTGCAGGCCAAACAATATAGTAGAACCCCGGCGAAATACAAACTGGGGTTTCGAGCATGTTTGACTTGGCTTTTGTGGTCTTTTAGGTTAGGTTCTGGGCAGAGACAAACGACCGAAAAGGAGGGGTTACGTGGGCAGTGTAAACAAAGTGATTCTTATCGGTAATCTGGGGAAGGATCCGGAGATTCGACGTACTCAGAGCGGTGCTGCAGTCGCATCCTTCTCGATCGCAACGAACGAGGCCTGGAACAACAAGGAGGGACAGAGAGAGGAGCGGACCGAGTGGCACCGCGTGGTCGTTTTCGGGAAGCTTGCCGACATCTGCGGCCAGTATCTGAAGAAAGGCAAGCAGGTCTACATAGAGGGCAGGCTCCAGACGAGATCTTGGGACGATCGTGAGGGGAACAAGAAATACACGACGGAGATCGTGGCGGCAACCATGACCATGCTGGGACGGGGAGGCGAAGGACCGTCCGATTCCTATGCCCCGCCGATTCAGGATGAACAGTTTTCCGGAGGTCCTCCATCAGGGCCCGAGGACGATGACATTCCGTTCTGATCGCCGTGCACTACGGTGCACGCCTTTCTTGGTCGAGTCGCCGTTGATCAAAGAAACTGAAATAGCGTCCTTCCCCGACGATGATGTGATCCAGGACCTGAATTCCGAGAAGTTTTCCGGCCTCCACGAGCCGTTCCGTCACCCGAACATCTTCATCACTCGGAGAGGGATCCCCGCTCGGATGGTTGTGTACGAGGATCACGGAGGCTGCAGCTCCCTGAATCGCCGGGCGAAATACCTCCCTTGGATGTACGATCGACTGATTGAGAGAACCCAGGGCCACGGTCTCTTCCCGTAAGTAACGATTCTTGCTGTCCAGGAGGATGACCGTAAAGGTCTCCTGCTTGGCATCCCGAAGCCTTAGAGAATACGTATCGAACACATCCTGACTGATCTGGAAGACCGTTCCCATCCTCCTCTTCTGGCTGACCACCCGCCGACCGATCTCGAGGGCAGCCTGTATTCGGGAGGCCTTGACCGAACCCACCCCCGGGATTCGACACAGTTCGGCGCAGGAGACCCGGGTCAGGTTTCTCAGGCTCAGGTGCTCTTTCAACAGCATACGGCTGCAGTCAAGGGCGGTGAGGCCCGTGTTGGAAGCCCCCGTTACGAGAAGGATTGCCAGCAATTCTGCATCGGACAGTGCCTCCGGTCCCTGCTCGTGAAGCCTCTCCCGCGGGCGCTCCTCTTTCGGCCAATTTTTGATCGACATAAGTTCCTAACGAAGAGCAAGAACCGGACCAGACATGAAAACAACCAGATTTCGGCGAAAAGCGGAAGGAATCCCCCCTCGGACAAAGGGTCATTTGTGGATTGTTTTTCACGGTTCGACTTATTCTCGTCCTCGCCCTAGGACGGAGAACGGCGAATGGCTTTTAGCCGTTAGCTAAGAGCTAATAGCCATTTTCGGGCACCGGCACGAGAAAGAAGTGCGTAGATGATCGTGGACGCAACGGGTGGGTGGCGCTGGGGCATCTCTCGGCAGGAACCGAAAACCGCAAGTCACGAGGTTCGCCGCCAATGGACGAGGCAGTAAGGGCCCATTCGGTTAGCGGAGACGATCGCCAACCAGTTGACTACTCATCCAGTGGTATGGGTCTTTCGTCGGAGATTTGTGCAGGGCGACTCCGGGGGAGGGAGAGACGGAGCCCAATCAAATCGGAGACGAAAGACCCATACCACGGACGAACGGCAAAACTGGAGGCGATGGACTAGTCCAGCAAGAAAGGACTATCCTGCGTGTCCTCGTGCCTGATCTCATCGACTTCCTGTTTTCGCTGTACCCCAGCGTATAGTTTGTCCGGCAAGTTCATGACCAGCCCCTTCTCCTCCGAAATGCACTTGTAGGCATGCACCACACGAGGGGGGACAAGAACCGCGACCGACTCTTCCTCACCGACATCCAAACGCATGCGGTGCAGGTAGGTTTTGCTCTCTTGCCTGGCATCCCATAGATACAGACGAAACATGCCGGGGCCTAAGAATGCAAAACAGTCAGACTGATAGACGTGCTCGTGAGGCCCTCTCGCCTTGCCCGGAAGGGTCCAGGACGCGTAACACATCGCGGCCTGATGATCCCATTCATCGTTTCGATACAACTCGCACAACCAACCCCGCTCATCCTCATGCTTTGAAAGGGTTCGAACAAGCACTCCATCGATACTCTCCGACAAGCTGTACATTCCTCTTTCTCCATAAGCAGCGCCGTTTGCCAAGAACAATGAGACCCGTTTCTCTTCCCTTTGACCTTTCCCCTTTTCGCTTTGGACTTTGCACTTCCGTAACGTTGAGTGTATCGCCACGGATCTTAAGTTTTCAACCCGTGTACAAACAAAAAAAAAGGGAGAAGATCTCACGTGTGCGAAATCTTCTCCCTTTAACGAATCTACTTCCTGGCAGCGACCTACTCTCCCACAAGGTCGCCCTTGCAGTACCATCGGCGCTGGAGAGCTTAACGGCCGTGTTCGGTATGGGAACGGGTGGGGCCTCTCCGCCAAGGCCGCCAGGAAAATTGTTTTTCCTGAGATTTGGAACACTACAAATATAAAATAGATGGCTATGATCAAGTCGCACGGTTGATTAGTGCCGGTAAGCTGAACACATTACTGTGCTTACACTTCCGACCTATCGACCTCGTGTTCTCCGAGGAACCTTGAGTCTTCGGCTCTCACCGAAGAGGGATATCTTATCTCGAGGCAGGCTTCCCGCTTAGATGCTTTCAGCGGTTATCCCTTCCAAACGTGGCTATCCAGCTATGCCACTGGCGTGACAACTGGGCCACCAGAGGTTTGTCCAT
>JAQYVQ010000002.1 GCA_030145435.1 Syntrophobacteria bacterium
ACAGAGCTATGAGGGCGGCTTCCGGGTGCCGATGATCGCCAGGTACCCGACCGTGATCCCTGCCGGCAGGGTCTGCGACGAGCCTGCCATGAACATCGACTTCTTCCCGACGAGCCTGGCCCTGGCCGGGGTGGAGCCTCCCCAGGACCGGACGATCGACGGCAGGAACATCCTCGGCCTCATGACCGGCGAGGCCCAGGAAACGCCCCACCAAGCCTTCTACTTCTATCACGTGGAAGAGCTGGAGGCGATTCGTGCAGGAAAATGGAAATTCATCCGCAACATCCATCACTATGTCTGGCCGCTGCCCGTAGACAAGGAAACCCTGCTGGCCGGCAAGATGGGCAAGGGAAGGCTCGGACGGTGGCCCCTGCTGCATGACCTGGAGATCGACCCCCGCGAGAGCTACAACCTGATCGACAATCACCCCGAGGTGGGCCAGGAACTCCGCAACCGGATGGAGCAATGGGAACAGGGCCTGGAAGAGAATGTACGAGGGTGGGTCACGAAGTGAGGGCGCCGTGAAAAAATTTATGGATCAAGACAAGAGGATGAGCGGGGCCGAGGCAGTGGCCCGGTTCGTAAACGACGGCGAGTCGTTTGTCTTTGCTAATTGCTTGACCGGTATGCCGCTGGCTCTGGTACACGACCTGATTCGGTCCGGCAAGAAGAACCTCATGCTCTTCCAACAGGGAGGCATCGAAGAGGTCGACCTGCTCATCTCTGCGGGCTCGATCGATCGGCTGGCCGTTGCGTACAACTTCAGGATGGGAGGCAAGCGCGTCACCCCACCCCTGGACAGGGCACTGAAGGAAGGCAGGCTCCAGGTGGAGGAGCTGACCAACTTTACCCTCCTGGCCATGATGAAAGCGGGCGCCATGGGCTATCCCTTTATGCCTGTCTTGCGCGGGATGCAAGTGACCGACGTGGTGAAGAAGCAGGGATTTCTTGGTAGAGAGTGCTTCCAGGAGGTGAAGGACCCCTTCGGTGGGGAAGACGTTCTGGTCGTTAAGGGATACTCTCCGGACTTCGCACTCATGCACGTCCAACGGGCGGACAAGGCAGGGAACGGCCAGCTCTGGGGCGCCATGATCAACAGCAAATGGGCCGCCCTGGCCCCGGAACGGATCATCCTCTCGGCAGAGGAAATCGTCGATACCGACGTGATCTTGTCCGCACCCCACCTCACGATCGCGCCGGCTCACAAGGTCTGTGCGGTCGTCCACTGCCCCTGGGGGGCGCATCCGTCCGAACTCGCCGGGTTCTACGATTACGACATGGTCTTCCGGGCCCTCTATTTCGCGTCCCTCAATAGTCCCGAAGCGATGAAGGGCTGGATGGACGAGTGGATCCATGGCGTCACGGACCGTAAGGGGTACCTTGAGCGATACGCCGGCAAGTTCGGCAAGGAGGCCTTGGAGGCGATCAAGGCAAAACCCTTCAAAAGCGTGCCTGCCGACTACGGGTATTCCTTTGCGCCGAACTGGGATGAAAAGGGTTACTCGGATAAGTTCGGGATGAACCTGGATGAGCTCGCCCAATTCATGGAGGAGAAGGGCATCCTCCGAGAGGGTTGATCTCTCTGCTTGAAAGGAGCGAGGAAAATGGGAGTAAGGTACACGCTGGATGAACTCATCGTCTTTCGAGCCGCCCAGGAGATTCGGGACGGGGAGATCGTGGTCATCGGACAGGGGATCCCCATGGCTGCCGGAGTGCTGGCGCGCAAGACGCATGCCCCGAACTCGCTCATCGTCACCGAAGCCGGCCTCGTCGGCATCGATCCCTTCAAGGTCCCGCTTCACATAGCGGACACGAGCTGCACGCGTGGGTATTCGTACGGGTGCGACATGTTCGACATCTTCACGACCCTGGTCAACCGCGGCTACGTGGACGTCGCCTTTCTCGGGGTGGGGCAAATCGACAAATACGGAAACGTCAACAGCAGCTACATAGGCAACCCGGAAGACTACGAGATGCGCTTGACCGGGGCCGGAGGCGCGCCCGAGTTCGCGGGTCATTCCAAACGGAGCGTCTATACGATGAGCGGAGGGGAGTTCGTGGAGAAACTGGACTATTTCACCACGCCGGGCTATGTGGACGGTGGCCATTCCAGATACGAGGCCGGAATGCCCGAGGGCTCCGGGCCGAGTGCCTTGATCACGACAAAGGGCGTTTTCAAATTCGATGAGCAGACCAAAGAGATGTACCTGGCAGGCATCCATCCCGGAGCGACCGTGGAGGAAATCAGGGAGCAAGTCCCGTGGGACCTGAAGTTGGCCGACCCTCTCGAGGTCACCAGACTCCCGAGCGAGGAAGAGGTAAGAATCATCCGCACCTTTGCCCCTGACATATCCGTGGGGCGCAGTCTCTATGTGGAACTGCTCACCCGTAGAGTGCTCGATGTCTTGTCCAAGGCAGCAGAAAGGAAAGAAGGTGTGCAAACATGATCATCCGTCATTCCCGCCCCCGCCTAAGAATTGCGGGGGCAGGCTCCGGCGGGAATCCAGTGACTTCAGGAGCTTAGGGATCCCTGCTTCTCACCATGGAAGGGCCGTCGGGGAGCTTTGGTCCAGCACTTCCTGCAGTTCGACCACGTTCCCGTCCGGGTCGCGGCCGTAGGTTGCCTTGGCAATGCCCAGGTCCTGGGGAGGGCAATGGAACGTCATCCCCGCCGCCTTGAGCCTCTCGTATTCGGCATCTATGTCGACCACGTCCACACAGATGTGGGTAATACCGTGATCGCAGACAGGCCGCCCGCGATCGCCCTCTTTCGGGGCTGGGGAGGAATACTCGAAAATCTCGACCATCATGTTGCCCGCCTTCAACATGACGGTTCGTGCCGCCGAGTCCTTCAGGCCGGTAATGCTATCGGCAAACTCCGTTCCTTTGGGCCATTCGAACTCCATGGCCACCTCGAATCCGAGCAGATCCCTGTAGAATTTCAATGCCCGATCGAGATCACCGGTGGAGATCGCCGTGTGGTGAATGCCTCTGATCATCCTATTCTCCCTTTCTTGTCGGATTGACTCCTGATCCCAAGGTTAGCACATCCGGGCTTGCGAAACACTGCCCAACAAGAAGGTTACACCGTAAAACGCAATAGAAAAACTCACTCCCGGGCTAATGTTTTTCTCGAATAAAATCGTATAGATAGTACATGAACAAGAGGCAAGACATCATCGAGAGCATTGCCGCCGTCCCGCCCCTTCCGACCGCCTCGGCAGAGGTGATTCGGATGATTCAGGATCCGAAAGTACCGAGCGGCAAGATTGCACAGGCCATCGAGTATGATCCCTCGCTGACCACGAATGTGCTTCGCCTGGCGAACTCTTCCTTCTTCGGGTTCCACCGTTCGGTGAGCACGGTCAAGGATGCCCTCTTCCGGCTGGGCACCAACCAGGTCTTCCAGTTGGTCGTAGCTGCCACCGTGGGCAAGATGGCGCAGACACCGGTAAACGGGTATGACCTTTCAAGCGGGGACTTGTGGGACCACCTCGTCGGAACCGCCATTGCCTCAGTCAAGCTCGCACAAGCCCTGAAACTCGAGATCCCTTCCTACACATTCACGGCCGCCCTGACGCACGATGTGGGCAAGGTGGTGCTCGGGACCTTCCTGGAGGTGAATGCAGAATCGGTGCGTGAACTTGCCTACGAAAAAAAGATGTCCTTTGAGCAAGCGGAACGGGAGGTGCTCGAAATCGATCACGCGGAGGTGGGCGCCCTTCTCCTCGAGCGCTGGAACCTGCCGGAAGATCTCGTGGATGTCGTCCGTTGGCACCATCAGCCCGAGGAGTACCGCGGGAAGCACCCTCGCGCGGCAAACGTGGTTCACGTAGCCAACGTGTTGTGCCTGATGGCAGGGGTGGGGGCAGGACTCGACGCCCTGAGCTACAAGCCTTCCCCCCACGCCATGGAACAACTTGGCCTGGAAATCATGCTTCTGGACGACATCGTCTACGACATCCTGAGCGAATTGATGGAAACCCGCAAGCTCTTCAAACTGTCCTAAGGGTTCGCGCAGAAATAACTTCACATTTTCGCATCCCCATGATGAGATGATTGGCCCTTCCCCTGTGAAGTTATTTCTGCGCGAACCCTAAGCGTACCTCTACCCTCCCCTCCCCTCCCATTTGACTCCCAATTCCTTGTTTTCATACACTGCCTTGAGACCTCACCTGCAAGGAGATCTAAAAGACATGACGATGGGCGAATTCTATTCGGCTTCCGACACGCAGGAGGCGTGTACACTGCTCTCCAGGTATCGAGAAAAGGCGAGCGTTCTTGCCGGCGGGACCGACCTGATGGTTGCCGTCAACCAGAGACGGATGCCTCTGGAAACCGTGGTCTTCATCGGCAGAACCGGGTTGGGCTACATAGAGTGCGAACAGGACGCGCTAAGGATCGGCGCTACGACAACCCACACGGAGATTGCCCGGTCCCCGATCGTACGGGAAAAGGCCCCGCTTCTTGCCGAGGCGGTGAGGAGCATCGGGTCGCCTGCCATCCGGAACATGGGCACCATCGGCGGGAATGTGGCCAATGCGTCGCCGGGGGCAGACGGGTCCGTCTCCCTCCTCGCCCTGGGGGCCAGGGTGAAGCTGGCATCCGTCAGCGGCGAAAGGATCGTCGATCTGGACTCCTTCTTCGTCGACATAGGCAAGACCCGCCTCGAGCCGGATGAACTCCTGACGGAAGTGATCGTTCCGGTGCGGGGTGAAGCAACGAGATGGACCTGGCACAAGCTCGGGCAGCGAAAGGCGAGCGTCTGCGCTGTGATCTCCCTGGCCATGGCCCTAGAGTTGGAAGGCGGCACATGCCGTCGGGTCCGAATCGCTCTGGGCACGGTGGCGCCGACACCCTTCCTGGCCCGCAAGGCGGGAGAACGACTGGAAGGGAAGGCACTCAACCCGGCCCTCATCGAAGAGGCTGCCCGTGCGGCTTCAGAGGCCCTGCCCGAAAGGGATGGCTTGCGAGCCTCTGCCTGGTACAGACGCCGTATCTGTGAAGTGTTGATCAGACGCTTTCTTGCTGGCCTTGCAGAGTGATTGGACGGGACATTGACCCAAAGATCTTACGTGTCCGTCATTCCCGCGAAGGCGGGAATCCAGTGGCTACAGCATATTCCTTCTTGAAGGGAGACGACACATGCCAACACTCGAATTCAGGGTAAACGGCCGTGACCACAGGGTCGAGGTCGAAATCGATAGCACCCTTCTGGAAGTCCTGCGGGACAAGCTCCGGATCACCGGCCCGAAGGCAGGCTGCAACACCGGGGACTGCGGCGCCTGTTCCGTGCTCCTCGACGGCATCCTCGTCCGGGCCTGCATTACGAACGCGCTCAGCGTGCAAGGCGGGGAAGTCATCACCGTGGAAGGTCTCGCCCGGTCCGGGAAACTCCATCCCCTGCAGAAGGCATTCCACGAACACTACGGATCACAGTGTGGATTCTGCACCCCGGGGATGCTCCTGGCTGCCAAGGCACTCCTCGATCAGAACCCGACCCCCACGGTCGAAGAAGTCAAGGAGGCCATATCCGGCAACCTCTGCCGGTGCACCGGTTACGTGAAGATCATTGATTCGATCATGGCTGCATCCAAGGAGATGTCCAAGAGGGAGGCGGGCTGATGCAAAGGACGGTTGTTGGACAGAGGAAGAAGCGATACGACGGCCTGGCCCACGTCACCGGGGAAACCCGTTTTGTGGATGATGTTTTCATCCCCGGCACCCTGACGGTCAAGGTGCTCCGGAGCCAGGTGGTCAAGGGGAACATTCGGCGTCTGGACACCTCTGCCGCCGCATCCCTGCCCGGCGTGGAGGGCATCGTCACGCACAAAGACGTACCCAACAATGCCTTCGGCCTGGTCCCCGACCAGCCGGTTCTTGCAGAGACGATCCGATACAGGGGCCAGCCGATCGCGGCCGTGGCCGCACACGACGAAAGGGCCGCCCTGAAAGCGATCGATCAGATCAAGGTAGAAGTGGACGAGGAAGAACCCGTGTTCGACCCCCAAGAGGCGATGAAACCAGGGGCCCCCAAGGTGCGTCCTGAGGGCAACTGTTACATGTACGGGGAACATCCGTGCCGCAAGGTGGTCTTCGGAGACGTGGAGGCCGGTTTCAAGGAGGCGGATCACATCATCGAAGGGGAATTCCGCACCAACCCGGTCGAACACGCGCCGATGGAGACGCAGGTCAGCCTGGCCGTACCCGAGGGCAAGGGAAGGCTCACTATCTACACGGTCTCCCAATCTCTCCTGTTTCACCATGGCCTGCTCACCGGCATCCTGAAAATGGACAAGGACGATCTGCGGATCGCGGGGCTGGCCGAGAAGGCCTTGCACGACTGGAAGGACGACGTTCACGTTGCCTTCCGGAGCGGAACGGTTGGGGGAAGCTTTGGCGCAAAGAACGACATTCACGCCGACCACGTCACGGCGCTTCTTGCTTTGAAGACCGGGCAACCCGTTAAGTGGCGCTGGACCCGGGAAGAGGAAACGCTCTACTCGACCCACCGTGGGGGGTGGCACATCCGCATCAGGGACGGCGTGAAGCGGGACGGACGCATCGTCGCACGCCAGGTCACGAGTATCCGCGACGCGGGCGCCTACAGCGCCTTGAACACCTATGTGGTGGACAAGCACTGTTTCATGGTCAGCGGGCCCTACTCCATCCCAAACGTCTATGTGGAGGGGTATTGCGTTTACACGAACAAGACCCCCTCCAGCTCCATGCGCGGGTTCGGCGTCTTTCCGGCAACCTTTGCCTGTGAGATGCAGATGAACAAGATCGCCGCCCAGTTGAAGATAGACCCCTGGGAATTGCGCTTGATCAACGCCTATCGCGAAGGGGATCAGACGCCGACGCGCAGGGTCCTCGACAGCGTGTACCTGATCGAGACCCTGCAGGCCTGTGCCGAGAAGGCGGGCGTGAAGTTGCCCGACAGGCTCGCGTCCATGACCTCCGAGAAACGGGAGGGTGCAGCATGAAGAAGAGAGGCGTGGGCATTGCCGCAGCCCAATACCCGACGGGTCTGGCCGGCGGAGGGGATGTGAGCCAGGCGTACGTAAAGGTCAATCCGGACGGCACTGCTGATCTCTTCATCGGCTCCGTCGACATCGGGCAGGGAAGCAAGACCGTGCTCGCACAGATGGCAGCCGAGGAGTTGGGTATTCCCTACGAGTGGGTACGGGTTCACAACCAGGGTACCGACACGAGCCCGATCTGTTTCGGCACTTTTGCGAGCCGCGTCACCTACGCAACGGGCAACGCCGTTGTGGAGGCAGCCAGGGAGGCGAGATCCATTCTATTTGAAGTGGCCGCCCCCTCGTTGCAGGCCACGCCCGAGGCGTTGGATGCAGCGGACGGAAAGATATTCGTCCGGGATGATCCCGGCCGTTCCATCGGTTTCAGGGATGTGGCAAACATGGCCAACATCTTCATGAAGAAGATGATCGTGGGACAGGGGCTCTTCGCACGGGATCATTCCGCAACCGATCCCGACACAGGAGCTTGCGACCCCTTCTGCACCATGGCCTGGGCAGCACAATTGGTAGAGGTCGAAGTGGACACGGACACCGGACAGGTCGAAGTTCTGAGGATGGTCAGTGCCTTTGACGTGGGCGGGGCCATCAACCCCATGCTCGTGGAGGGACAGATCGAGGGAGGTGCAGTTATGGGAATGGGGGCCGCACTGATGGAGGATCTTTACCCTCACTACCCGACCCCGGAGGGCCAACCCACCAACTTGAACACCTACATCATCCCGACGGCCGTGGACATCCCGAAGAAGATGGAATCGGTCATCGTCGAGTGCCCCTCGACCGCCGGCCCCTACGGGGCAAAGGGTATCGGGGAGATGACAGCCAACGTCCCGGCCCCTGCCATCGTCAGCGCGATCCACGATGCTGTTGGGGTATGGATCGACGAAATCCCGGTCACCCCGGAACGCCTGCTCCGGGCATTGGAGAAGGCCGACTCGTAAGATGAAAGGGGATGGCCACCGGGAGAGGTTCGTTGGGACAGTACTTCAAAACGACATCGCTACGATTTGGGCTCGTAACGAATTCCAAATTGATTGGATATCGCCCAGGCCAAACTCGCTGCCCGCACCGGTCTCCAGTTCGGGCTGATAAATCACCGGAATGATCGGCCGGTTGATTGGGTTGGTGACGATCACGGATCGGCCGCATGCTTATCACAGATCGATCTCGAACCGGGCCTGGAAGATGTGCACACGGTCGCTGGCTTCCTGATTGTCAATGTCCGCATTCCCGTAATTGAATTTCAACTTGAAGATGGGAAACAAGTACCACGTCGCGCCCGCCGTGAAGATGTTCATCTTGCCCCCCAGGACATCCCCGTCGTTTAGATCCAACCGGGAGTACCTCGCCCCGATTTCAAGGCCTCCATACGTGTGGTTCCTGAGAGAGAAGCTCTTCTTGGGCCGCACTCTTGTGAAGATGCCGTGGGTCTTGTCATACAACCGAGTCTCTCCGGTGGGGAAATAGCTCACGTAAGCGTAGAACCCATCGAATTCCAGGGTTCCTTCTTCATCACTATTTACCAGAGAATGAATGTACTCGCCTTGAAAGGACAGGGAGTTCATGACGAAAGCGACCTCGGCACCCAGGAGATTCGCATTGTTCGCAGGGATCTCCCCCGTGTCCACTACGAACGGGGCGATATAACACTCGGGGCGGGATCGGTACTGCACGCTATTCCCTTCAGCGTTCACGTAGCTGTAACTCACACCCAGATGCAGAAGACGGTTGTTGTAAAGCTCTTTCATGACAATGGGGAGGCCCGTCACCCGTCCAACGATCCGAAAATTGCTGTCCGTGATGTCACCGATGTCCGCTTCCTGCCCGTCCGCAAACCATCCGAGGGCCCAACTCATACGGTCTCCGAACTGGTTCCCCGAGCCTTCGATGCCGGGCTTGTACCCCGGGGAAAAGGCATCGACAGGGGACGCCCTCTCCATGAACGTTGTATCCCTGCTGCTTTCGAGCCTCTCCAGGGAGAAAGGAGCATTCAAGTGTCCTAGCGTGAAGGTCTGGATCCACGGAATATTCCGAAACTGGAGGTAGAAGTCGTTCAGATAGAACGAGTCCTTTGTAATGTCGAATTGAAAACTGAAATAGACAGGACCCCAGAGCAAGAAATTACCCTTCGTGTTGAGCCGTAAACGACGCACTTGAACGTCGTTGGAAAACCCATCGAGTTCGTCATCGCCGGCAAACAGGGCTGCATCCACCTGCAGCAGGCCACCGACCTTACCCTCCAGCTTCGGTTTGACTCTCAGCCGATCAGGTATGTGGAGCTCGTCCTGGAGCAAGGGGTTCCGCTGAACCCAATAATGAAGGCCCTCGTGCCAGTAGAACTTCCATTCCAGGGGCGGTTTCTCTTCTATCTTCGACTCAGGGCCGGATTCTTCGGAACTGTCTGAATCGACCGCATCTGACGCCTCGTCCGTTGCGTTCTCGGCCCCTTGGGTTACCTCGTCCGGGCCTTGCTCCGTCGTCGCAAGTCCGTCTTGGCCTGCCAGTTCAGGCTCGTCAAGGGCTTGAGCAGACGCCCCCCCCGGGGTCCCAACCAGCAACAGGAATGGAAGAAATGCTTTCAGCCAGAATGAATCCAATAATCACCCCACAAGACAGCGTCTTTCATCACTGGCTCGCCAACGCCAGAGCGGAACCGAGGGCGCATTTTCCTCCCGTTCGTCCCTTTCCCTCCGAGGCGTTTCTCTCCCAATTGCCTGCCTTTGAGGAAGAGGACTTCTCACAAATCCCCCACGGGCATTGGGAGTGCTG
>JAQYVQ010000023.1 GCA_030145435.1 Syntrophobacteria bacterium
AACCTCTTTGGGCGGAAGCCATCGCGAAAGAGCATGCTGAAAAGAAAAAAGGCCTCCGAGAGGCCTTTGGGTGCAACCACAAACGCTTGTACTTGTCTTGTCCCGGAAGGCAGGCTATCGCTTCGAGTACTGATAACGGGCCCGCGCTCCCTTCTGTCCATATTTCTTTCTCTCCTTGACCCGCGAATCCCTCGTGAGGAACCCTGCCTTCTTCAACTGAGGACGCAGGATCGGATCCATTGTCTGGAGAGCCTTTGAGATTCCATGTTTGATCGCGCCCGCTTGTCCTGAACTGCCCCCTCCCCTGACGTTGACGAGAAAGTCGAAGCGTCCGGTCATCTCCGTAAGCTCCAGCGGCTGCTTGATAACCATCTTCAGCGTCTCTCGACCGAAATATTCGTCCAGAGGCTTTCGATTCACCAGGATGTTTCCGTTTCCCGGCTTCATCCAAACGCGGGCCACGGAGGTCTTGCGTTTCCCAACCGTATGAATCGGAAATCGGATCTGTTTTCCGGCACCCTCCATGCTAAGTCCCTTCTCCTCGCTCGTGTTTCATCATGAATTCGATTCCTGCCCGTTCCGTTCTAGAGGGAACGGGGAACCGGCATTTGCGCCTCGTGCGGATGCTCCGAACCACGGTATATCTTGAGCTTGGTGATCATCCTTCTGCCCAGCCGATTCTTGGGCAACATCCCCTTGACGGCATGCCGCACCAGCTCCTCAGGCTTCTTCTCGAGAACTTCCCTGGCGGGGTGAGCCTTGATGCCGCCGATGTAGCCTGAATGGTGGTAGTAGATCTTCTGGTCCCACTTCTTCCCGGTGAGCCGCACCTTTTCGGCATTGATGACCACCACAAAATCACCGGTGTCGACATGGGGCGTGTAGACAGGCTTGTTCTTGCCTCGGAGGATGTCCGCGATCTCAGTCGCCATCCGGCCGAGGATCTTGCCCTCCGCATCGATCAGTACCCATTTCTTATCAATGGGCTCTTCTTTCTTCGCAAAGTAGGTCTTCATTTCAATCCACGCATACGATTCGGTTAAAGGGGCCTCAGCATGTAAATGCACCAAAACCTAATTACCTTAGAGCCTCTACCCCGATTTGTCAAATACCGGCTCCCAGCCGGCGGCGAGTGGCCCTTCTCCCGGGCCCTGCGCTTCCCGTGAACATGCCTCGAAAGCCTCCGGGTACCGCACCCAATTCAGGAAGAGCCCTTGTCCGGGTGCGGTCCTTCCCGCGACCCTGCGGTCCCTTGCCGTCAGGATGCCGGGCACGTCCCCCTCCCGGATCCGCCCCCTCCCCACGTCCACCAGGGTGCCCGCCAGGATTCTCACCATGCCCCTCAGGAAGCCGTTGCCCTCCGCAGCGATTCGAACCACCCCGTTTCGGAGTTCGCCGATCTCCAGGAGATGAAGGTGTCGAACCGTGTGTCTTCCGGGCTCTCCGCCCGAGGCCTGAAACGACGCGAAATCATGTGCTCCGACCAGGCACTCGGCCGCCCTGCGCATCTTGGCCAGGTCCAGGCCAACCCTCACGTGCCAGAGAAACCGGTGGTGGAAGGCGGACCGGGTGGGGTCGTTCAGGATCCAGTATTCGTACCGCTTGCGCCGTGCGCTCCTTCTCGCGTGAAAGTCCGGGGAGACCTCCCGGACCGCCTTCACGACGATGTCCTCGGGAAGAAGGCTGTTCACCCCGCGAAAGAGAGCCCCTATCTCCCGGTCACTCACTGTCCGGAGATGCCCCACCTGCCCAAGGGCGTGCACACCCGCGTCCGTCCTGCCCGCTCCGGTGACCCTCACCCGTTCTCCAAGGATCGGATAGAGGGCGTCTTCCAGCTTTTCCTGAATGGTGGGGGCATTCGGCTGAACTTGCCAGCCGTGATAGTTGGTTCCGTCGTATTCCAGGTCGAGACGGAGGGTTCTCATCACGGGCCATCCGGGCGGATCCGGCCGATCTGATCGAGGACGCAGTCCCCCATCGCTTTGGTTCCCACGAACCGGGCCCCCTCGGCACGAAGGTCCGACGTTCGGAAGCCCTGTTCCAGGGCTGCGAGGACCGCCTGTTCGATCAACGCCCCGGCTTCTTTCAGGCCAAAGGCATAACGGAACATCATGGCCACGCTCAGGATGGTGGCGAGAGGGTTTGCCTTGTCCTGCCCCGCGATGTCGGGCGCACTCCCGTGAACCGGCTCGTAAAGGGACCCCTGGGTCCCAAGGCTCGCGGAGGGGAGCATGCCGATCGATCCGGCCAGGACGGCCGCCTCGTCCGAGAGGATGTCACCGAACAGGTTACCCGTCACGATCACGTCGAACTGCTCCGGGGCACGAATGAGCTGCATGGCACAGTTGTCCACATACAGGTGACCCAGCTCCACCTCCGGGAACTCCGGATGGATTCGCGTAACCACCTCCCTCCAGAGCAGGCTCACGTCGAGCACGTTTGCCTTGTCCACGGAGACGACCCGCTTCCTTCGCTCCATGGCCAGAGAGAAGGCCATTCGCGCGACCCTCTCGATCTGGGAGACCGTGTACACCATCGTGTTCAGTGCCCTCTCCTCCCCCTGCTCCGTCCTCTCTCTCCCACGGGGCTCTCCGAAGTAGATCCCGCCGACCAGCTCGCGGACCACGAGCAGATCGGTGTCCTTCACGATCTCGGGTTTCAGGGGGGATGCATCGAGCAGGGGCGCAAGGATGCGTACGGGCCTCAGGTTGGCATAGAGGTCCATGCCCTTGCGCAACGCCAAGAGGCCCGCCTCGGGCCGAAGCGCAAAGTCCTTGCTCTCCGCCTCAGCGCCGCCCACCGCACCCAGCAGGACCGCGTCGCTCTTCCTGACCCGATCGAGCGTTTCATCGGCCAGGGGCACACCGTAGCGCTTCACCGCGGCCCACCCGATGTCGTCATAGTCCAGGCAAAGCGCCACAGAGAACCGTTGGGCCACTTCCTCGAGGACGCGCACACCGGTCTCGACGACCTCGGGCCCTATACCGTCCCCGGGCAGGACCGTAACCCGGAATTCCTCGTTCCGGTTCTCGGACATCGTGGCTTCTTCTGATGGCATAAAGAAGCAGTTACACAAGGAAGGGGTTAAAAGCCACGCGAGCCTCCGAGCATTACGAAATTACCGCCCAGATCGAGGTCACCGAATTCCTCTACGCGAAATGTGAAGGCCATCCTGTCTTCCAGAAGAATCGACCATTTGGGCGTCACGTGGACTCGGATTCCGATCAGGAAGTGCAGGCCCGGCTTCAGGGCATAGGTCGTTCCGTCCGCCTTCATCCGGCTGAAATACGCTCCGAGGCCTGCACCCACGTAGTAGTCGGCGAAGCGATTGACCTTCTGGAGCTTCGCCGTTGCCAGGACATATCCTGTGAGTATGTCGGTCTTGTACTGGTCCGTCTTCCCCTGATAGCCCCCGAAGGTTCCACTGAAAACCATGAAGGACCTGAAGTGGTAATCGAACTCGACCTCGCCCCCTACACCGGCCAGGTCGCCCACCCCCAGGCCGGGCCTTCCAAAGTCCTCCCCGTTCTCCAGGAGCCCCTGCTTCCAGAACGTGTGGTACGAGATCTTCCCGGAAACGGAGAATCGGTGGGGAGGAGGGGTCGTTTCCTCCGGCTCGAACCTGCTTTCGTAGGCAGGCTGTGCCCAAAGGTCACCCACGGCCAACAGAAGGATCGCCACCAACAAAAACCCTATTTTCGGATTCGCCTTCACAGTCTGCTCCTTGGAGGGTTAACAGGTCCGCCGCCTGATCGAGAAATAGCACACGGCACTGATAAGGGAAAGACCCAGACCGAACAGGATCGCCCGTTCCCTGAGGCTTCGGTAGTAAACCATTTCCGACCAGCCGACCGCAGGCAGGAGGGAGGCCCTGACGAGCCGGGAAACCACGGTATGCTCCTTCAGCCATGCCGCAACCGGGGGGCTCCAGCGGTAGTAGAACCTCACGAACCGTCTGCCCCACTCCGTCTTCAGGAGAGACCGGTCCCTCATCTCCCGCAGAAGCCTCACCTGCGGTGCGTCGATGTCGCCGAATGCTGCGGTGGCGATGAAGCAGATGTCGTCATCCCCGCCGAGCCCATGCGGCTTAGGGGGAGGAGGGGGCGGGAG
>JAQYVQ010000036.1 GCA_030145435.1 Syntrophobacteria bacterium
GTCATCGCCGGCGGATCGATCTCGAACGGCAGGGGGCTTCTGGGGGCTCTGGCCATGGGGGCCGAGGCGGTCCTGATGGGGACCCGGTTCATGGTCACCGAGGAATGCCCGATTCATCCGGCCGTGAAGGAACGGGTCGTACAGGCAGGCGAGAAGGAAACGGCCCTGGTCATGCGATCGATTTTCAACCCGATGCGTTGCCTCAAGAACAGCCTTGCAGAGGAAGTGATGGCCATGGAGGAGAGGGGTACGACCCTGGAAGAGATCCTCGTGAAGGTGGCCGGCGGGAAGGGGAAGAAGGCATACGAAATCGGGGACCCGGAGATGAGCCCGATCCCCTGCGGACAGATTGCGGGGCTGATCGATTCGATCCTGCCGGTGAAAGAGGTCATCCACGGGATGGTTGCCGAGGCCGAAGAGCTTCGCGGCCGGCTCAACCGGATGGCTTCCTGAAACCGCCGGGGACCGGGTGGAGATTTCCGCCAAGGCATGGTAAGAAGCAGGCCGGCGAAAGGGGCACTTCTTTTTCGGGAATCAAGATAAGTCGGGGGGAAAATGATGAACCGAAAAGGCTCGAAGTGGATTGGCGTCTTTTGCTTGGTGTGCCTCGTCGGATGGGCGGGAAGTGCCTGGGCCGTCTACGTCGATGAAGCGAGAACCCTGGAGTTCGTCGGTAAGTTACAGACAAGAACCTCCATCCGACTGCAGCACTCGGAGGGCTTTACCCACCCGCACGACATCGCCGCGGGCAACGTGGTGCAGTGGCGAAACCTGGCCGTCTTCGAGATCAACCACGACCTGATGAACCTCGCCTACGATCTCGACATCCTGTATCCGCTCAAGGCCCTGGACATCAGTGCGAAATACCATATCGTGGGCCGCTTCCTGTACGAGGCGATCTACGACGTGGGCCCCCAGGCCTTCCAGGATGTCCGGGACAATGACAAGGAGAACATCGACAAATTCAAGGCGCAATACGACCTATGGGAGTGCTACTTTGATCTATCTCGCGGGCCGCTCTTCCTCCGGCTCGGCAAGCAGAACCTGGCCTGGGGGGAGACCGACACCTTTCGCCTGCTCGACGCCATCAACCCCTTGGACAACACCTTCGGAGGGCCCTTCGAGGACCTGGACGACCGGCGGATCCCCCTGTGGATGCTTCGGGGGAGCTACAATCTCGGAGGCATCGGGCCGATCTCGTCGGCCATGATCGAGGCCTTCTGGGTGCCGGGCAACTGGGATGTGAGCGTCGCGCCTTACGCGCCTTGGGGCACGGCCTACGCGGCTCCGATCGCGGATACGGGCATGAGGAGGTTCCAGGTAAGGCCCGGCAAGAAGATGTCCAACAGTCGGTGGGGCGTCCGCCTGATGGGCGTTCTGGGGAACAACCTCAACTTGAGTGTCGCCCACTACAAGACATTTCTGGACATGCCCACGGCCCGGTTGGGGGTGGAGCCGGGAACGCAAGTCGTCACGGGGACGAGCGCCTTGTTTCAGGAACTGATCTGGGAGGATGTGCAGATCACGGGCGGCTCGTTTAACTTCTGTGACCCCCATACGGATATCATCTTCCGCGGAGAGGTGGCCTGGTTCTGGGACGAGGCCATATTCATCCCGGAAGAGAATCTCAAGATCTCCGACGAGTTCATCCCCATGCCGCCTGCCCTTGTCGATCTGATCAGCGAGTTGACCGGGACGGATTTGAGGGAACTCGGAATCACCGCGCTGCCGATCAACCCCACGGGCGGGACGGTTCCCCATGAGAATGTCCTCCGGTACATGATCGGCTTCGACAAGTATCTGTGGCTCCGCTGGTTGAACCCGCGCACCACCTTCATGATATCCGGTCAGTATTTCGGGCAGTGGATGACCGACTACGATGCCCGCCAGAAACAGCTCCTGTCGCTCTATCCCAAGCCCCTCGATTTTGTGGGCCTCCGGGAGACGGAGCACACGTTTACGTTCCTGGCGCGAACGAACTACATGAACGGTGTCATCAACCCGCAGGTGGTCGTGGCCTACGACGTGCGCGGCGCGTGGCTGTTCATGCCTTCGATCATGTTCCTTCACGAGCCCTTCCGGTTCAATATCAGCTACAACGGCGTCTACGGTGCCTTCACCAACTACGGTGCCTTCAAGGATCGAGACCAAATCTCGTTTATGTTTACCTACCTTTTGAACTAGCCGCAGCGCGTGTTTCAACCACGACGAAGACTGCGGGAAAGCTGCTCGAGGAATCCACGGGGCAACAGATGAACGCCAAGATCAAACCACCGATGGAATGGCCAAAGACGGGCGTGGTCACCGTACGGTACGAAGACGAGGTCCAGGACGTCTGGGCGAGCCGGTACGGCAGCTTGACGGAACTCGCGAAGGAAGGGGTCGCCAAGTTCGGTGACCGGGAGATGTGGTTCTTCCCGGACTTCGACATCCGGTGGACTTACAACGAGTTCGACACGATGGTGAACAACGTCGCCTACGGGTTGTACGAGACCTACGGCATCCGGAAGGGCGATCGGGTGGCCATCATGGCCACCAACATCCCGGAGGCCTTTGTCGGTTACCTCGCCCTTTCTCAGATCGGGGCCATTTCGGTCATCATCAACGCCAGGCTGGCCGCCGAGGAGGCGGAACGCCAGTTCGAGGACTCGGGTTGCGCGGCGGCCATCATCGAGGGCGCGCTCTGGGAGAGGATGAAGACGATCACGGGCAAGCTTCCGACCCTTCAGAGCCTCTTCGTGACAGGTGCGGAAGGAGGGGACGGGGCCATCCCCTTCTCCGGGCTGATGGAAAAGAAGGCGCCCCGGGAAGT
>JAQYVQ010000236.1 GCA_030145435.1 Syntrophobacteria bacterium
GGTGGATAACTTCGTTCATTGCAGCTAGCAGACTCTCTGCACCGGCCGTATTCGTCCATCCAGATGCGTTACTGCTTACGTACCAGGTCGTGAGGCCACTTCTGCATCCGCCCCTCGCTCTGTCTACTCGTTCCAAGAAGAGCTCCCAGCAGGCGAAGCAGAAGTATTCAGATGCAAGGCGAACGAAACATGTCCCCGCGAAGGCGGGGATCCAGATCGACAATGAGGCGTACACCATACGCCGCAGTGACGAAGGATGAGTGCAACGCCGCAGATGGATGCTTCTGCTTCGCCTGCTAGGAGGAGGGGGGGAGGAAGACGAAGGGATAGGTAACCTTCACGTCGCCTCTCTCGTCCGGGATGCGTGGGAATCGCCACTTGCGGATGTTGCTCAGGATGGCGCTCTCGAGGGGTGGGGAGCCGAGGGATGAGAAGACCAGGAGCGTTTCCGTGATTTGGCCTGAGGGGGAAATCTCGAACCGGACGGTTGCCTTGCCTTTGAGGGAGGGATCCTTCCGAAGCTGTTTGTTGTACAGATAGCGCAGTCCGCCCAGGTAGGAGGCCACAACCTTTCGGATTTCGTGTGCTGCCCGACCCTGTTTTCCTGTCTCGAATTCTTCCTCGATCTCCTCGGGAAGATCCTCGATGCCCCCGTAGAACTCCACCTGTGTTTCCTGGACCTCTCCGATCTTTGCGGCGTCCAGGATGTAGCCGATATCCGTTCCCTTCTTGGCAACCTCAGGGAGGTTGCCTACCCCGAGGAAGTCCTCGTCAGGATCTTCCTTTCGCTCGGTCTTGCTCAAGTTCTTCAGCGCCTGGTCGAGTTCCTTTGAAATATCCCTCTTCTTCGACGGATGGTAGGCCCGCAGGGAGGAATCCTTGCTCTCCTTCGAGAGCATCCCGAGCAGGCCCTTCCTGGCCACCATCTTCTTCACGTCGACCTTTTTCTTCGGCATCGCCTTGGGCGAGCCCACGGCGCTCAGCGGTGGCGGGGAAGTAAGTTTCTTCTTTTCCGTTTTGGTCAGTGTGCGGGGAGGCGGGGGTTGCGGCGGAGTCGGCTTCACGATCGGCTTCGGCGGTTCGGGCTCCTTCAGAATGATCTCGGCCATCTTTTTCGCCTCGGGCTTCGGGATGTAAACAGGCCTCTGGATGCGGATGCCCTTGAGGTACTGGGCCCCCAGGAGGCCCACCAGGAGGACGCACAGGAAGATGAGGTTGAAGACTCTCTCCTCGTACGCCACGTGGGGATAGTGGAGTTGGGAACGAAAGGTTGTTGTGTTCTCTGGGTGCATATCCGTCAGCGCTTCTTCGATATCAATCCCCTTGATAAACGGCAAGGGAAATTCGTGGAAAATCGGCTCGATCGGCCGTGTACAGGACCTTCTTCAGCACATGAAAAGGGAGGGCCTTGTCGGCTTGGATGGTGACCTTGCCGGCAAAATGAAAAAGGGGAACCTCCTCCTCCATCTTCTTGAACTTCAACGCCTTCAACTTCAGGTTCTCATACAGGACCGGCATGAGAAGCTTCTTCTCCGTATACCACTCGGTCAGGTTGTCCATGATCAGCTCGCCATCCACATAGATTCGATCCGTGGCGACGGCGATCTCCACGGCCGGTTCGAGTTGCTCACGGCTCACCGATTCCGGCATCAGGACGCTTTGGGCCATGTACATCAAGTGGCCGCCTGTGGAGTAGCTCAGCAGGAGAAAGATCAGCAGGATGACAAACATATCGACCAGGGGTGTGAGCAGAACCGGCGACCGGCCCCCCAACATGTCCTGGGACCGACGGGCCCGCGCGATCTTGGCCATGGGTTCCTGTGCCATCGTTCCTACCTGATTCCGAGTTTCTTATCGATCTCCCGGGTGCCCTTCCGGAGTCCCTCGAAGTCCCCCTCCTCGGAGAAAGGCTCGGACAGGGAGATCTCCGGGAACAGGGGCCGGCTCCTCTTTCTTCCCTCTTCCACGTAATACTCCAGTCGACAGGTATCCATGGCCTGGACGATCACATCGTAGGATACCTTGTCGTCCACGAGGAAGACAATCTGCTCATGCTTCGGGTATTGCTGCTTGAGTTCCAGCAGGGTCTGCTGCAGCTTTTCCAGATCGTACAGATCCCCCTGGATCGGAAAATCGTAGCGGACGTCCTCATAGACCTCTTTTTCCTTGCCTGCAGGATCATGGCTGAGCGTGCCTTCCAGCCCGAGCCCGTCCTCCTCGACGAGGAGCCGGAGTTCCACGATCCCTGTGGGTCCCTCTTCCGACTTCTTCGTCTCCTCGATCGTGGACGCCTCCGGAAGGTGCACCTGAAGGGCGGACAGGCGCTCGAAGACCGCGGAGAGAAGGAGCAGGGGTACCAGGATGATGAACAGGCACATGATCGGTGTCAGGTCCACATCCGCGGCGAGGACCTCCCGGGTGGAGGTTTTTCGCTTGCTCCGGTTCGACTTCACTCTGCTTCCTTCTCTGCCCGACCCTGGGATTGCAGCAGATGAGCCGTCTTCATGCTGTATTCGTCGATCTCATCGAGGAGCCGGTTGGCCTTCGACTGAAGGACGGCGTGGAACAGCAGGCACGGGATGGCCACGACCAGTCCGAAGGCGGTCGTGCTCATGGCAAGCGAGATGCCTCGGGCCAGTTGAACAGCCTTTTCCCCGGGCTCGGCACTCGAGATGGCCGAGAAGGCCACGATCAGCCC
>JAQYVQ010000246.1 GCA_030145435.1 Syntrophobacteria bacterium
CCTGTACGAGGAACACGTGGGGGACGACCGGCGTCGGCTCACGGTGCTTCTGGAGATCCAGAAGAAGCTTGCGATGGGGAAGCCGCCGAACCGGATCGAATGCTTCGACATCTCGAACCTTCGGGGGGAGATGGCTGTGGGCTCCCGCGTGGTCTTCCGGGAGGGGCTGTCTTTTCAGAACGGGTACCGGAGGTACAAGATCCGAATACCGAAAGGGGCGGATGATTACGGCATGATGTACGAGGTCCTCCAGCGGCGTTTCAGGAAGGGGGTAGGGGAGGAGGTGCTGCCCGACCTCCTGCTGATAGACGGGGGAAAAGGGCATCTCGGTGTCGCGCTGAAGGTCCTCGAGGATCTTGGCATTCAGGGTGTGCAGGCAGCCGGGATAGCGAAGGGGCGGAGACGGGAGCCGGACAGGGCGGACCCGGCCTCTGGGATCGATCCGTTCGTGGACCGGGTCTTTCTGCCGGGAAGATCGAACCCGGTGAACTTCGCGGCCCATTCGAAAGGATTGCATCTTCTGCAACAGGTGCGGGACGAGGCGCACCGGTTCGCGATCACGTACCACCGAAAGCTGCGATCTCAGGAAATGGCCCGGTCCGAGCTGGACGGAATTCCGGGGATCGGTCCGAAGAGGAAGAAGGCCCTCCTGGATGCGATGGGAGACGTGGAAAGGATCCGGGCGGCGTCGTTGGAGGAACTGCGAGCGGTCGAGGGAATGAACGAGAAGGCCGCAAGTTCGATCTGGGACCGCTTTCACCCCGCCGAAGGGCCGGACAGCGCGCCCCTGTCGGAAGACGAGGGAGCAGACTAGTGTCCTGTCCCAGAAGACCGTTCGTACCGGGGCGTAATTGGGGACAGCCACCGATTTCCTCAACCCGAATCGATCGTCAGCGTAGTGGGGAAATCGGTGGCTGTCCCCAATTACGAAGCAAGCGTGTGCACAACTGCTTCTGGGACAGGACACTAGCCCGCATATGCGGACTAGCTCAATCGATTGTGTGCGTGTTATAAACGTATGGCTGTTCTGAACCCCCAACCCTGTCACTTCAAAACAAGGAGCCCAGAGATGTTCGAGCTCAATGACACCCATCTGATGATCCAGGACATGTTCCGCCAGTACATGATGAACGAGATCGAGCCGATCATCGACGACATCGAGGACGGAAAGATCCCTCTGTTCGACCCGTTGCGCAAGATGGTCGAGACCCTGGGGATTCGTTCTCAGATCGATGAGATGGACCTTTCCAGGCCGCTTCGGACCGAGTCGCAGGAGAAGCGGCAGCCGAACCCGGACGATCCGATGGAGGGGATGCAAGTGATCGCCGGCAATCTGCTGGTAAAGGAAATTTCGCGCGTGAGCCCGGGGGTGGCCATGTCCTTTGGCGTGAGCACCGGGCTTGCAGGGGGAACGATCCTGGCCAAGGGGACGGTGGAGCAGAAAGAGGCGTTCGGGCGGCCGCTCATGAAGCTCGACACGATCGGTGCGTGGTGCCTGACCGAGCCGGGTGCAGGCTCCGACGCCCTGGGCAGCATGCGGACCACGGCCGTCGAAGACGGGGACCACTACGTGCTCAACGGCTCGAAGACCTTCATCACGAACGGGCCGGTGGCCGACGTGTTTGTCATCTACGCGAAGCTGGACAGGGGCGATGCGGGCAAGGAGATCCAGAGCTTCATCGTGCTTCGGGAGGACGAGGGCCTGTCCACGGGAACGCCCTTTCAGAAGATGGGAATGAAGGCCTCACAGACGAGCGAGGTGTTTTTCGACGACTGCCGCTTCCCGAAGGACAGGCTGATCGGTGGGGAACAGTCGGCGAAGAGCCGGGACCACGTGAAGGAGGGGTTGAGCAACGAACGGAGCGGGATGCCGGCCATGGCGCTGGGGCTAATCGAGCGCTGCTTCGAGATTTCCGTGCAGTACGCGAAAGAGAGGAGTCAGTTCGGCCGCCCGCTGATCGATTTTCAGTTGATCCAGAATCGCCTGGCCCGTATGTACGTGGCCATGGGGAACGTTCGCAATATCTTTCTCCGTACGATCCAACAGGCCATTTTCGGAGGCCAGACGAGGCTGGACGTTTGCATGGGCAAGCTCTACTGTGCTGAAATGGCTACTTGGGTGGCCAACGAGGCGATCTCGATCCTGGGAGGCTACGGATACATGCGCGAGTACGTCATCGAGCGCCTGGCACGGGATGCCAAGCTCCTGGAAATCGGGGCCGGCACCACCGAAATGCAAATCATCACCATGGGCCAGGAGTTGGCAACGACCTGGAAGCCCTGAACGAGAGTGCGAGGGCAGAGTCTATGAGTGTAATCGACGCCATCGGCAACACGCCCGTCGTGGAGTTGAAGAACTACAACGGGAACCCCAGAGTGAGGATCCTCGCCAAGTTGGAGGGGAACAACCCCGGGGGATCGGTCAAGGACCGTCCGGCCTACTACATGATCAAGAAGGCGGAGGAATCCGGAGAACTCACCCCGGAGAAGACCATCCTGGAGCCCACGTCCGGCAACACAGGGATTGCGCTGGCCATGATCGGTGCCGCCAAAGGATACCGGGTGAAGCTCTGCCTGCCCGCTTGCGTCAGCTCGGAGCGACAGGCGATCCTGGAGGCCTTTGGGGCAGAGGTGGTCATGACCCCGGCGGGCGAGGCTACCGATGGCGCCATCCGAAAGGCCCGGGAGATCCTCGACAGCGAGCCTGACAAGCATTTCATGCCCTACCAGTTTTCCAACCCGAACAATGTCCTCTCCCATTATGAAACAACAGGCCCGGAGATTTTCGAACAGACGCATGGAGAGGTAGACGCCTTTGTGGCCGGCCTGGGCACGACGGGCACCCTGATCGGCACCGGAAGATACCTGCGAGAGAAGAAGCCGGGGGTGAAGATCGTCGGCGTCGAGCCGGAGGAGGGGCATACCATACAAGGCTTGAAGAACATGACGGAATCGATGGTGCCCGAGATCTACGAGCCCGGGGAACTTGATGAGAAGATCTTCGTGGGCGACGAAGAGGCCTATGAGACAACGAGACTTCTGGCGACCCGGGAAGGCGTTTTCGTGGGCATGTCCGGCGGGGCCGCGCTCGTCGGGGCCATGCGCTTCGCCGAACAACTCAGCGCCGGCACGATCGTCGTGATCCTTCCCGACCGAGGGGACCGCTACCTGAGCACGACGCTGTTCCGAGCCATGTGCGCAAAATGCCCCCCCTAGGAGGCTGTTGAAAAAGTCCCATCTGCGGCGTTCGGCTTCATCCCTCGTCATTCAACGTACAGGAAGTACGCCTCATCGTCACATGGACCCCCGCCTTCGCGGGGGCATGTTTTGCCTGCCTTGCATCTGGGACTTTTTGAACAGCCTCCACCACTTGTTCAACGGGCTGCTGGGCTCGTGATTCCCTTATTCCCTGCCGACTCATAGCGCCTGAATGGAGTCTCCCGAGCCCTCGTGGAGGCCCTTTCGCCACCCTTTTGGTCGGTTTCTCCGACATTTTCACTAGAAATTTTCAAACAATTTTAAGAATAGTATTGCATTATTCTCTTTTCATGGTAATGATGCTTGCATCAAGGCAATATCCACAAACGGAAAGGGAGGAAAAGTGACGATGGTAACAGCAACAGCAACAGCCAAGAAACCGATGACCAAGTCGCAGATCGTTGGACATTTCGCGGAGAAGTTCGAGCTGACCCGGAAGCAGGCCGCAGAGGTGGTGAATGAATTTGCGGAGCTTGCAGTCGCACAGACGAAGAAGACCGGCACGTTCGTTCTTCCGGGCATCGGCAAGATGACGAAGGTGAAGCGTAAGGCCCGTATGGGACGCAACCCCGCCACGGGTGAAGCGATCAAGATACCGGCCAAGACCGTCGTAAAGATGCGCCTGGCCAAGGCTTGCTCCGATTCGGTACTTGGCAAGAATTAGGCGTTCCGCGTGGCCCGTGTAGCACCCCTTGCTCCCTGAGGGGTGCCGCATGATACGAGAGGGAGCGACCTTCCTGTCTTGAGGTGGGGGGGCTGACGCGCGAACGCCGGCAGCCTCCTCAGCACTATTCTCAATCCAATACGGTTTGCTTTTGCCCAGGATGTTGGTTTGACATCCGAATGGGAGAGGTTTCTCCTCTGCCCGTTCCTTTCGACGTCCCTCCTCCCTGTGACGATTCCTACACATACCGGTTCAAGCACGGGGGTGTTCCTTGTAGACGTTCCCGGGTTGCCTGTGGCAGGATCCGAAGGTCTTGCCGCATCCTGCGGCCTCTTAGCCTCGCGCAGGGTGGGGCTGGTCTTCTTCTTGCACGGACGCTCCTGCAACATTGACAGGAGTGCCGTCCATGATCTTCCCTTCCGGCCTGCCCCTGTTCGCATACGTCGCGGGCTCACTGCTGGGGTGGCACTGCGCTGAATGGCGGGACCTGTTCGGGGTGGGGCTTCTGTGTTGCGTTCCGCTGGCGCTTGCTTTTTTTCTGGGATGCAGGCGGCCCCGTTGGAAGCTCCTGCCTCTCTTGATGTGCCTGGTCCTGCTGGCGGCACTGCGCACCAGCCTTCGGCTGAAACCGGCGTTCTCGCCGGGTCACCTCGTGCATCACGCGTCCGGACAGCCGCTTCTACTCGAGGGGGTTCTGGTTCGCCAACCGGAGGTTCGTACCGCCTTCACCCGTCTCGTCTTCGAGGCCCGGACCCTGCGTACGTTGGGAGGAACGGTCGGGACGCAGGGCAGGGCGGACTTGTGGGTGTCCGGCAGGATGCCCGATCTCCGGGTGGGAGACATCCTTCTTGCCGAGGTGCGGTTGAAGATTCCCAGGTGTTTCGGCAACCCGGGCGAGGTCGACCGAAAGGCACGCTCCTTCCTGGAAGGTACGTATGTAAGGGGTTCGGTTCGTGATGGCCAGCACCTCTTTCGACTGGGCGTTGCCGAAGGGTACCGGTTCGAACGCTTTGTGCAGGAGGTTCGGTCTGACCTGGCCGCGTTCTTCGAAAAGGAGCCGGACCCGAAAGCAAGAGGCCTTTTGCGGGCATGGTTTCTCGGTGACCGCTCCGGGTTGACCGACGCATTGGCCGAGGCATTCCGTTCTTCGGGCCTGGCCCACCTCCTTGCGATCTCCGGGCTCCACGTCGGTCTGGTAGGCCTCTTCACCTACAGGGTCCTCAAGTTGCTGTTGAAGCGCTCTGCCTGGATTCTGCTGCGGTTCTCGGTGGAGAAGATCGCTGTTCTCGGGTGCCTCCCGGTCGTACTGGGCTATGTCCTGCTCGTAGGCGCCCCGATGACCGCAGTGCGGGCCGCTACGATGTTCGCTCTCTTCGTGGGTTCCCTTCTCCTGGATCGGGCTCGTGCCGTCTGGAATTCTCTGGCCATAGCCGGCTTGTTGATCCTCCTGTGGGATCCGGCTGCCTTGTTCTCCGTCTCGTTCCTGCTTTCCTTCACGGCAGTTGCGGGTCTGTTGGCGGCCGGTGCTGCCCGGAAACCTATTCCCCCGGGGGGGCCTTCAGCAGAGCCCGGGACACTGGAATGGTTCTGGAGACGCGCGAGGGCCCGGGCATCGAGGCTTTTCACCGCAACCCTTGCCGCCACCATCGCGACAGCCCCGCTTACGGCCTTCACCTTCAACCGAATCACGCTGCTGGCCGTTTTCGCAAACCTGGTCGTCGTGCCCGTGGTTGGCTGGCTCGTGATTCCCTTCGGCCTCGCCACGGCGGTGGCGGTCCTGGTCTGCCCACCGGCAGCCGTTCCCCTGCTCCGGATAACGAGTGCGGGCACGAAATGCGTTGCCGCCGCCGCGGAGACGTGCGCACAGATCCCTTTTGCAAGCTTGCGGGTCGGGACGCCATCGCTCCTGGAGATGGCGATGTGCTATCTCGCCTTTTTCGCCTGGTTTGGAGCCGGGACATCGCCGTGGCGAAAGCGGATTGTGTGGGTGAGTTTGATCGTTTTCGGTTTCTCCGTTACTTCGAGCATCCTCCGAAACCGGTCCGATCCCCATCTTTCGATCACCTTCCTTGCCGTGGGGCAGGCAGACAGCATGCTGGTCGAGTTTCCCGAGGGCAAACGGATGATCGTGGATGGCGGACTTGCAAGGAAGGGCTACCAGGACGCAGGCAGGAGCATCGTCTCGCCCTTTCTGGGCCAACGTCGCATCTGCCGCATCGACTACATGGTAGCCTCCCACGGCCAGGCAGACCACTACGGGGGGCTCGCTTTCCTGGCAAACGCCCTTGACACCGGAGAACTCTGGGTTGGCCCGGAACGCGGGTGTGAAGGGGAGGGATACCTGGAGTTTCTGAACCTGTGTCGAGGCAACGGGGTCCGGATAAGAAGGCTCTGCCGGGGGATGGGGGCCTTTTCGGTAAACGGTGTGGAGGTGGAAATTTTGAACCCACCCTGCGGTGGAAAGGGGGAGGGGCAGGGTTCGGCAGAGTGTGCCAGGGGGATCAACGATCACTCCCTGGTGATGCGGCTGACCTTCGGGAGGGTGAGTGTGCTGCTCACCGGGGATATCGAGGAGCAGGCCGAAAAGGACCTCCTGATCGCCCCGAACCGTGTGGAGGCGGTCCTTCTCAAGGTGCCGCATCACGGGAGTCTCAGTTCGAGCCACGAAACGTTCCTGGATGCGGTCGCACCGGGGATGGCCGTGGTCTCGGCAGGGTACCGCAACCACTTCGGCTTTCCGTCCGAAGAGGTCGTTCGTCGCTATCGGGACAGGGGGATCCTGCTGTATCGCACGGACCTGGACGGGGCCGTCCGTTTCGAGACGGATGGACGCTCTGTCTGGATGGAAACCTTTCAAGGTCCAGGTGGGGCGATGGTTAGTCGAGCAGGCCCCTGCGCCTCAGGGACCGGAGGCCCACCGTGAAAAGGATTGCGTCGAGGGAGGCCAGCAGCAGGAGGATCCAGGGCAGGGTGCCGGATGAGAAGAGGACGAACCCGGTTGACTGCATCAGCATGACGGCCAGGACCGGGAAGGCGAGGAGCATGTTCAGGGCGGAGGCCGCCTTCACTGATGATACGCGGGCGGAAATCAGGATCTCCGCCAGGACCGTGCCGACCAGGAACAGGGGCACCACCAGGGCCACGGAGACGATCCAGATCATGTCCGGGAATATGGGGGAAAGAAAGTGGGGGTTGATGAGATTGGCGATCCCCTTCGTAAGGAGCAGGAAAGAGGTCCATGTGACGAGCAGGGCCGGTACGAAGGGGGTGAGGATCTTGCCGACCAGCAACTCCCAATCACGGATCGGTGTTGTGAGCAGTGCCTCCAGCGTGTTCCGTTCCCGCTCACCCGCGAAGCTGTCCGACGTGATGATCCCGGACATGAGGAGGGGAATCAGCAGGAAGAAGGGCAATCCGATGATCTTGATCGGCAGGATGGCCACCTTCTGAATATCCGAATAGCCGGACAGGCCATCGAGGTATGCCTTGGGCATGCTAGAAAGCATGAGCTGGATCTTGTCGAGGTTCTGGAGGAAGAAGGTCATGTAGAAATAGATCAACACGACCAGCGTGGCCACCATGGCAAGGGGCAGGAGCACGAGAATGCCCAGCACGTAGAAATCCCGCAGGATTTCCTTCCATTCTTTGAGAGCTATGTGCCAGGCTTTCTTCAAGGTAGCCCCCCAATCAGCCTCAAATAAGCCTCCTCCAAACTCGTTCCCTCCACCTCGACGGAGACGATGTCCGCACCCGCGGCCGCCAGCCGGGCAATGATGCCCGGGTTGGTCTCGGCAGCATCCGCTGCCGTATAGGCGAGCGTATTCCGATCCGGGTCGAGCAACAGTTCCGACACGGTGCGCGTCTGTCTCACCAGGGCTCCGTGGGTCTCCCGAAGCTCCCGGAGATGGATGACGACCCGACCGCGCGAGGCATGTCTCTCACGGAGTTCCTCCCAGGAACCCTTCTCCAGGATTCTCCCCTTGTGGATGATAGCGATCTCGTCACAAACCCGGGCCGCCTCATCCAGGTTATGCGTCGAGACCAGGATCGTCTTCCTTCCGCGATCGTCTCCACCCAGGAGGTGCTCTCTTACCGTCTTCGTAATCAGGGGATCCAGGCCCGCGGTCGGCTCATCCAGCAGAAGGATGGGTGGGTCGTGGAGCAGGATTCTCGCCAGGGCCACCTTCTGTTTCATGCCGAGCGAAAACCCCTGCAGCCTTTCTCGACTTTTCGTATCCAGATCGAGAAGTTCGCAGAGGTCCTGAATCCTTCTTCGGGCCTGTTTTCGCTCCAGATCGTAGAGGCGGGAAAAGAAGGTGAGATACTCGACCAGGGTCAGCTTGCCGTACAGGCCGGGCTGTTCGATCAGGGCGCCCAACATGCGGCGTGTTTCGATCGGGCGGTCCTGCCCGAGACCGTCCAATAACGCGCGACCCGCGTCCGGACGTACGAGCCCTGCGAGGATGCGGATCGTGGTGGTCTTCCCGGCACCGTTCGGGCCAATCAGGCCGAAGACCTTCCCCGCCGGCACCTCGAGCGACAGGCCGTCCAGGGCCTGGACCGTTCCGAAGCGCTTGTAGATATCCTCGATGCGAATCATCGGTCTGGAATCCCGGGAGAAGACAGGAAAAGGAAGGACGTCGATCGTAAGCCCATAGTAACAGAGCGTTTTCGCCGTGTCGAATCGGTCCTGTTTCCGCGTTCGTCTTGACCACGGGCCCGGAGGTGCGCTATTATTCCTCTTTTATTTTTTTTAACCCCCTGCAGAGAGGCGGGCGTACCCCTTCTGGGCAAGACGGCCGCTCACGGACGATCACATCATGGACGCGCTGGACCCATTTCACGGCTTTCAGAGGACGCACTACTGCACCGAAATCTCCGAGGCGGATGTCGGCAAGGAGGTGCAGCTGGTCGGGTGGGTTCACCGGCGCAGGGATCACGGGGGAGTGATCTTCGTCGATCTTCGCGATCGGGGAGGTACGGTGCAGGCGGTTTTCAACCCCCAGCACAGCCCGGAATCGCACCGGAAAGCGGATACCCTCAGGAACGAATTCGTCATCGGCGTCAAGGGCGTCGTGTTGAAACGGCCCGAAGGGATGACGAACCCGAAACTGAAGACCGGGACCGTGGAGGTGATGGCCGACGAGCTGGCCATCTTCAATCGCTCCAAGGTCCTGCCTTTCAACCTGGATGAAGACCTGGAAGTGGATGAGGTGCTTCGCCTTCGCTATCGATACCTGGATCTGCGAAGGCCCTCGATGGTCGCGAATTTCTTGATGCGCCACAAGGTGTCCAAGATCACCCGGGACTATTTCGACGTGCACGGCTTCTACGAGATCGAGACGCCCTTCCTGACCCGGAGCACCCCGGAAGGCGCCCGGGACTATCTCGTGCCCAGCCGTGTCAGTGCCGGAAGCTTCTACGCGCTCCCACAGTCCCCTCAACTCCTGAAACAAATCCTGATGGTGGCGGGGTTGGATCGGTATTTCCAAATTGTCCGCTGCTTTCGTGACGAGGATCTCCGTGCGGATCGACAGCCCGAGTTTACCCAGGTGGATCTGGAGATGTCCTTTGTCGAGCGGGACCAGCTTATCGAGATCGTGGAGGCCTGGATCGCGCAGCTCTTCGAGCAGCTGTTGGGGAAGACGCTGGAGAGGCCTTTCGCGAGTATGTCGTATGCAGAGGCCGTCGAGGCCTACGGCGTCGATAACCCGGATACCCGATACGGCCTGAAGATGAAGGACCTCACCGACACGGTGAGGGAGAGTGCGTTTCAGGTCTTCCGACAGGTGATCGAGGGGGGTGGGGTCGTGAAGGCCTTGCGCTTCCCGGGAGGGGCGCGACTGTCCAGGAGGGAACTGGACAACCTGGACGGCATGGCCAAGGACTGGGGCGCCGGAGGGCTGATATGGGCAAAGTGCACGGCCGAGGGGCTGCAGTCACCGATTTCGAAGTTCCTCTCCGAGGACATCGTGGGCGCTACGATCGAACGGATGGCCGCCCAGGAGGGGGATCTCCTCCTGATGATGGCGGGAGCAGCCGACGAGGTGAATCCCTGGATGGGCAGGTTGCGGGCCGAACTGGCCGAGGCATACGACCTGATCGACCCTTCCGAACATGCTTTTACGTGGATCCTGGACTTCCCACTGTTCGAGCGTGACAAGGAGGGTCATATCACCTCCATGCATCATCCTTTTACCGCACCGCAGGAAGAGGACCTTCCCCTGCTGGACGGGAACCCCGAGGCATGCCGCTCCCTGGCATACGATCTGGTCCTGAACGGCACCGAGATCGGGGGGGGCAGCATTCGTATTCACCAGGTGGATACGCAGAAGAAGATCCTCTCGATTCTGGGAATATCCGAGGCGGAGGCAGAAGAGAAATTCGGGTTTCTGCTGGATGCGCTGTCCTACGGGGCGCCCCCGCACGGGGGAATTGCCTTCGGGCTGGACCGGCTCGTGATGATCCTGGCGGGCGCGAAATCGTTGCGGGAAGTGATCGCCTTTCCCAAGACGCAGAAGGCCTCTTGCCTGCTTACCCAGAGCCCTGGACCCGTGGACGCGGAGCAGTTACGGGAACTGCACGTTCGCACGGTCCTTCCAAAGAAGCCTGCATCTGATTGAGGGCCCCCATGGTTCGTTTGGCGAAGGTTCTCTGCTTTCTCTGGATGTGTGCCCTTCCCACGGGCGCGCTTGCCGAGGAGGTTTTGGAAGAAGGTCTGGGCCTGGCGGAAGCGATCCGAATCGTCCTGGTGGAAAGCCCCATGAGTGAGATCGCCGAGGCCGAGGTCACTGCGGCAGAGGACGGAAGGAAGGCTGCCCGCGGCCATTTTCTCCCCAAGTTGCGGGCCGAGGTCGACTACACCAACCTGAACAAGGTGCCCGCAATCGTCCTCCCGGACGAGATCGCGTCCTCACCGTTCCCGATCCAGTTCAGTGCAGGCGATACCGAACAGCTCAATGTGCGGGCCACGCTGCAACAGCCCCTGTTCACGGGCCTGGCCCTGCTCACGCAGTACCGTGTAGCCCGTTTGGGTACGCAGACGGCCGATCTCAGGCAAGAAGCGACGCGGCAGGAGCTTATTCTGCGTGCCTATGAGGCCTACTACGGCGTCTTGCTTGCGGAGAAGTTCATGGATGTTGCGGAGCAGGCGGTTGCCCAATTGACCTCTCAGGCAGAGGTGGCCAGGCAATTCTACGAAACGGGCGTGACACCGAAGAACGAGTATCTGAAAGTCCTCGTCCAGCTGGCCGATACGAAACACAAGCGGATCATCGCCAACTATGAACTCGGTTTCGCACGATCACGACTCCAGACCCTTCTGCGATGGGATGCGAGGAAGCCCCTGCGGTTGACAGAAGAACTGGTCTATCGGCCCTATGAGAGATCCCTGGATGAATGCATAGATGTCTCGTTTCAATATCATCCGGACATCCTGCTGGCCGGCCTGGCGATCGAGAGAGCGAGCCAGGGGATTACCGGGGCCCGAAGCAGATACTTCCCTCAGATATCCCTGATCGGCGGGTTGAGCCATGAAGAGGGGGGCTTCACCGAGGGGGACGAGATCTTCAGCGCCACGATACACGCGGAGTGGCTCGTCTGGGAATGGGGCAGCAACTACTACGAGGTGAAACAGGAGAAGTCCCGGCTCTTACAGTCAAAGGCGCGCAAGACTCAGACCACGGATTTGACCGAACTTGGGGTTCGTGAGGCCTACATTGCCCTCCAGGGGTCCAGAGAGGCGATCGAGGTGGCGCGGGTGGGTATCGAACAGGCGGAAGAGAACTACCGAATCACGGACGAGCAGTTCCAGGAGAGCATCGCGACCAGCCAGGAAGTGCTCGATGCCCAGACAGGGCAGTCCCGGGCTCAGGTCAACTACTACGAGGCGCTGAATAGCTACAATATCGCGATCGCCCGTCTGGAGAGGGCCATGGGGGTCTTGCAGGAACCGGGGGCGGCGGAGAACGTGCCGGTCAGTCTCGAGGAGTGAAGAAGGATCTCTTTCCAGGAAACAGACGAGGGGGACAGGGCGCCGTGCAAAAGAAGGCGGGACGGAAGACTTGCGAGGGCCGTATCGTATTGAAGGCTGACGGGACCCTTCACGTGCCGGAACGGCCGATCATCCCCTATGTTCAGGGAGATGGGATCGGTGTCGACATATGGCCCGCCGGGCAGCGGGTCATGGATGCAGCCGTCGAGAAGGCCTACGGGGGAAGACGATCGATCGAGTGGCTTCGGGTTTACGCGGGCCAGGAGGCGCAGAACCGGTTCGGCACGCCCCTGCCGGAGAGCACCCTGAAGGCCTTGCGTTCCTATCGCGTGGGCATCAAAGGTCCCCTGACGACGCCGGTAGGGGGGGGGATCCGAAGCGTGAACGTGGCGCTCCGTCAGATCCTCGACCTTTATGCGTGCGTCAGGCCCGTATATCACGTGCCGGGGGTGCCATCGCCCGTGCGCAATCCGGAACAGGTCAACATGGTGATCTTCAGGGAGAATACGGAGGACGTGTACGCGGGGATCGAGTGGAAGAAGGGGAGTGAAGATGCGAAAAAGGTGCTTCGCTTCCTGAACGAGGAGATGCTGGCAGGAAGCGGCAAGCGGATTCGAGCCGATTCAGGGATCGGCGTGAAGCCTGTGAGTCTGCGAGCCACGCAGCGCATCGTGCGCATGGCCATTCAGCACGCCCTCCGGGAAAGCTGCCCGAGTGTCACCCTGGTCCACAAGGGCAACATCATGAAATACACCGAGGGGGCCTTTCGGGATTGGGGCTACGGCCTGGCACGGAAAGAGTTCGGCAGCAAGGTCGTCTTTGAGGAGGATCAGGGAAAGGCGGGGGCGAAACGCAAGGGCACGAGGCTCGTCGTGAAAGACCGGATCGCGGATGCCATGTTCCAGCAGGTTCTGCTCCGGCCCGACGAGTACAGCGTCATCTGTACCCTGAACCTGAACGGCGACTATCTCTCAGATGCCTGTGCTGCCATGGTGGGGGGGTTGGGGATGGCGCCGGGGGGCAACCTGGGTGACGGCAGGGCCGTGTTCGAGGCGACCCACGGGTCGGCCCCTCGCTATGCCGGACAGGACAAGGTGAACCCTTCGAGCCTGATTTTATCCGGCGTGAGCATGCTCGAATACATGGGTTGGCGTGAGGCCGGTGTGATGATTCATGATGCGTTGACGAGGACAGTCCGGCGGCGTACCGTGACATATGATCTGGAGCGCCAGATGCGGGCTGAAGGACGGAAGGGTGTGAAACTGCTTCGGTGTTCGGAATTCGCCGATGCGATCTGCAAGAACATGAAGTGACAGAGGAGAAGAGAAGGATGCGACGGAGCAAGATTTCTGTTATCGGAGCTGGCAATGTTGGTGCGACCTGTGCCCACTGGGCGGCCGCGAAGGAACTCGGGGACGTGGTGCTCTTCGATATCGTCGACGATATGCCCCAAGGCAAGGCGCTTGACTTGGCGGAAGCCGGGCCCGTGGAGGGGTTCGACGGCGCTTTCGTGGGCACCAATGATTACAGGGATACCCAGGGCTCGGACGTCATCGTCATCACCTCCGGAATGCCCCGCAAGCCGGGCATGACCCGGGAGGACCTGTTCGAGGCGAACAAGCAGATCATCTCCAAGGTGGTCTCCTCTTGCGTCGAGCACTCTCCCGATGCATACATCATCATGGTGACGAACCCGCTGGACACCATGACGTACCTTGCCAAGCACATCAGCAAGCTGCCCAAGCACCGGGTGATGGGGCAGGCAGGGGTGCTGGATGCAGCGAGATTCCGCACCTTCGTGTCCATGGAACTCG
>JAQYVQ010000287.1 GCA_030145435.1 Syntrophobacteria bacterium
GTTCGTGAAGGAGGAGAAGAGGAACAGGACGATCAACCTTGCGCCGACACGGCGATCCACGCACCAGTAGACCAGGGGAAAGAAGATCAGGTAGAACATCTCGTTTCCCATCAAGGTCAGGGCCTTGAAAGGGAGGTCCAGGGCAGGGCTCGCCTGCTGGAACCAGAGAACGACGCGGACGCCCCAATCAAGGATGCTCTCCATGTTCTGTGCTCCCATTTCCTCCCGGGTTGTAAGATTTCCATCCTATCAGACGGGTGGCGAGTGGCAAGTGGCAAAGCGGCTGTCCTCGATCAAGTGCCTTGGCTGTTAAAGTCAGGTATTAGGTATTAGCTGTTAGGTATTAGCTCCCAGCCACTCCTCCCCCGGCGAGGAGGCCCGTGAATCAGTGGTGGTGGGGGGTGGGCTAACACCTAATACCTACTACCTAATACCTGAATAGCCGAATCGCCAACAGAATTGTACGACCGCATTCAGGTTCTTTGATAATTCTTCCGATTAGAATATCTGAACGGCCTCTAAAGGAAAAAACATGTCACCAGGTATCGAACAGACGAGAGTTGCCCCGAAGGAGATCCCGCCCCTGGGATTGAAGATAACCTGGTGGGGTATCCTGGGGTTGCTCTGCATGGTCGCGTCCGCCTTCCTGTCTGTCGGAGTGCTGGTGGAGATTCTGGATTTTCTCAAAGCCGTCGGCATCTTAGAGATTCTGCCCTTCCCGGGTTGACCCTTCTCGCGCTCCGGGCCTTTTGACACGTCCCCCGACACTCCCTATACTTGCTCGTTTCAGGTTTTTGCAAATTCGACCCGGGTCTAGCAACCCTCTTGGTCATCCAGAGAAGAACGACAATGGACTTGAAACATCTCTTCTACCCCGGGAGCATCGCGGTTGTCGGCGCATCCCCCGACATGGCCACCGGCAGAATGCCCTTCTTCCAGATACTCTTGAGCACAGGGTACAAAGGGAAGGTGTATCCGGTGAACCCCTCTCACGCGGAGATCAACGGGCAGCGTGTCTATCCTTCCCTTGCCGAGGTCCCTGATGGAGTGGATCTCGCTGTTTGCCTGGTCCCTTCCAGGTTTGCCCTGGACACCCTCGAGATCGCCGTGGAGAAAGGCGTCCGTTTCGTTCACTTCTTCACCTCCGGGTTCTCGGAGGTGGGAAAGACGGATCTGGAAGAGGCGATGATACGGATTGCCCGGAAGGGCGGGACCCGGATCTTGGGCCCGAACTGCCTGGGTGTTCACTGTGCCGAGTCCGGGATGACCTTTGACCCGACCGTCGAGCAGGAGGGACCCGGTACGGTGGCCTTCCTCGGCCAGTCCGGAGGTGTGACGAACAACTTCATGCGTATGGCCGGCGCCCGAGGGATCGGCATCAACAAAGCGGTCTCCTTCGGCAACCAGATGGACCTGACCGTCGCGGAATTCCTGGAGTACCTTGCAGACGATGACGGGATCAGGGTGATCGCTGCGTACATCGAGGACATCAAGGACAGCGGCGCCTTTCTCCGGGCCTTGAAGAGGGTCACGCCCACGAAGCCGGTCATCATCCTGAAGGGCGGTGTCACGGGCGAGGGGGCCGAGGCGGCGGCGAGCCATACGGGCGCGATGGCGGGGGACTATTCGATCTGGTCCGCCATGATGCGCCAACACCGATGCATCGAGGTGCACACGGAAAGGCAGATGGTCGATGTGGTGATGCTGGCCATGTCGGAGAAGATCCCGGCCGGACCCAGGATCGGCTACCTGGGTGCGGGTGGGGGGACGTCCGTGCTCTTCACGGACCTGGCGGCGAGCGCCGGATTTTCGATTCCCGCACTGAGCAAGAAGACACAGGAGAGCATCGGCGGCACGATACCGGACGTGAACACGAGCACCCGGAACCCTGTGGACCTGGGGGCCGCCGGGTTTGACTACAACATCATGACCCATGCCATGAGGGAACTGGATCGGGACGAAAACATAGATTTCATCATCATCTATCTCTCTTTGGACTTTCTGAACCTCTTCGAGCGCAAGCGCTTGGAGGAGGGCTTGCATGCCATCGGCGCGGAGGCCGAGGGGCTCGCGAAACCCGTGATCCCCGTCCTGGCCAAGGCGGCCGACGACAAGCCCCGGCTCGAAGAGATCAGGCTACTGGCGCTCTCCATCTTCAGGGGCGCGGGGATGAGTATGTACAGCGACCTGGAAGATGCGGTCGCGGCAGTCCGTGCCGTCCTGCCCTGGAGCCTTTCCCGGAAATAGTCCATTCCCGTTGCCCTCTCACTCTCGGATGGAACAAGCACAATGAAAGAAGCCACACCTCCCGCAGGGCACGCCGCGGAGTGGGAAGACCTCACCCATCGGTATATCATCGGAATCGACCTGGGCACCACGAACTCGGCGGTGGCCTACGTCGATCTTGCCTGTGAAGAGGACGAGCCCGGGCATCGCTCGATTCGCCTGCTCGAGCCCCCTCAACTCGTGGCTCCGGGTGAAGTTGCGGCCCGGCCGGTTCTGCCTTCTTTCCTGTATCTCCCCGGGTCTTACGAACTCTCCGAAGGGAGCACCTGCCTGCCGTGGGACGAGGAACGCGGCTATGCGGTGGGCGAGTTTGCCCGGGAACAGGGTGGACTCGTGCCCGGCCGTCTGGTCTCTTCGGCCAAGTCCTGGCTGTGTCACGGCGGCGTGGACCGAACGGCCCCGATCCTCCCCTGGGGAGCGGCAGAAGGGGTTCCAAAGGTTTCGCCCGTGGAGGCAAGCGCGCGCTACCTGCAACATGTCCGAGAGGCCTGGAACGAGCGGATGGCCGAAGACGACGAGGGAAGCCGCATGGAAGAGCAGCGGGTGATCCTCACGGTGCCTGCCTCGTTCGATGAAGTGGCCCGGGAGTTGACGGTCGCTGCGGCCCGTCAGGCCGGCCTCTCCCGCGTCATCCTGGTCGAGGAGCCTCTCGCCGCGTTCTACGCATGGCTCTCCGGGCACGAGCAGGACTGGGCGAACGAGATGCAGGCCGGACAGCTGGTGCTCGTGTGTGACGTGGGGGGTGGGACCACGGATTTCACCCTCGTGGCCATTAGAGAGGGCGAGAAGGGTTTGCGGTTCGATCGACTCGCTGTGGGCGATCACCTGATGTTGGGTGGCGACAACATGGACCTTGCCCTGGGCAGGCATCTGGAAGCGAGGCTCATGGGCCAGTCCGGCAAGCTCGAGTCCAAACGATGGCATCAGCTCTGCCATCAGTGCAGGAAGGCCAAGGAGACTCTCCTCGGGACAGAAGACGAGCAGGCAAGCATGGACGTCGTGGTGATGGGCTCGGGCGGGAAGCTGATCGCCGATACGTTGAAAGGGACCCTGACGCGTGAGGAGGTGGGGAAGCTGATCCTGGAAGGCTTCTTTCCGGTCGTTTCCCTGGAAGACGGCCCTCAGGAAGGACGGCGCACCGGACTGACCGAATGGGGGTTGCCCTATGTCCAGGATCCGGCTGTGAGCAAGCACATGGGCGCCTTCTGGAAGCGGTTCGAGTCCTTGATGGCCCGGGAGACAGGTCGAGCCGCGCTCTACCCGGATTTCCTCCTCTTCAACGGCGGGTCCCTCACACCGGCCCCGGTGCGAAATCGAATACGTGAAATCGTCTCACACTGGTTCCGGGACGTGGCGGGTGAGGGGTGGTTTCCGGAAGAACTGGAGAACCCGAACCCGGAACTGGCCGTCGCAATCGGCGCCGCCTATTACGGACTCGTTCGCATGGGCGAAGGGGTGCGGGTGGGGGCGGGAAGCCCCCGCGCCTACTACGTGGACGTGGAAGCCGAAAAGGCTGCCAGCGAGTCGGGCACGCGCACAGGGGTTTGCCTGGTGCCCAGGGGCACGGAGGAAGGATTCGAGGTGCAACTGGAGGCCCCGACCTTTGAAGTCCTGGCCAATCAGCCCGCGAGCTTTCAACTCCTGAGTTCCAGCACCCGTCTCGGAGATCGGCTGGGCGAGGTGATGGACCTGGCGCAGGACGAGATCACCGTGTTTCCGCCGATCCGGACCGTGCTGCGGTACGGGAAGAAGGGCCTTGCCCAGAAGCTGCCGGCCCAACTCGCGGTGAGGCTCACCGAAGTGGGAACCCTCGACTTATGGTGCCAATCGACCGAGACCCCTCATCGCTGGGAACTTCGGTTCGACGTGCGCCAGGATATCGACCCGGAAGCAACCGCGGAGATGCCCTCCGGTGAGATTCTCGAACAGGCAGTCGTCGAAAAGGCCCAGGAAAAGATACAGACTGCCTTCGCTGGAGGGGCGACCTCGAAAGAACATTCCCCGGAACGCCTGATGAAGGGGCTTTCCGCAGCCTTGAGGATGCAGAAGGAGAAATGGCCCACTTCTCTGATTCGCAAGCTGTCCGACACCCTGCTGGAGGTTCGGAAGGGCCGGAGACTCAGCCCGCAGCATGAGGCGCGCTGGTTTAACCTGCTCGGCTTCTGTCTTCGACCCGGCTTCGGGGATCCGGTGGATGAGTGGAGAATGAAAGAGGTATGGAAGATCTATCTTCAGGGGCTGCTCTTTCCCCGACAGGTGACCTGTCGCTCCGAGCTCTGGATTTTCATGCGCCGCGTGGCCGGTGGGCTATCGGCCGGACATCAGTGGCGCGTCTACCAACAGCTCGCCGGCTATTTCCAGTCCCCCGGCGCAAAGAAGAAGAAGTGGGACAGTCAGCTTCCAAAGCGCCTGAACGCACAGGAAGAGATCGAGGTCTGGATGGCCCTTGGCAATTTCGAACGTCTTCCGGTGGAGACAAAGGTGGAGCTCGGCCGCCTCCTGCTCAAGAATATCCGGAAGAAGACGAGGCCCCAGGAGTTGTGGACCCTGGGCCGTCTCGGGGCCCGGGTTCCCCTGTACGGCCCCCTCGATCGGGTGATTCCGAACGGGGAGGCCAATGACTGGGTAACGAAGCTTCTCTCCTGGGGCCTGCCCGCCAGGGAAGCGATGGCCCATGCACTGGTCCAGCTCGCTCGACACACGGGAGACAGGGAGAGGGATCTTCCCGAGAAGGACCGGCAGCAGGTGGCAGAGTGGCTTGGCCAGCTTCCCCAGCCGGACCGGCTCCGGGAACTGCTCACGAACCCGGAGAGCACCTGGGAAGCGCAGGAACAGGC
>JAQYVQ010000413.1 GCA_030145435.1 Syntrophobacteria bacterium
GGAAATGGCGGTGTCTCCCCTCCCCTGTCGTCCAGGCACAGGAATCCGACCCCTTCCCTTCCAGCACCTCCACCTCGAGCAGGGGGCCATCCAGGCGATTTCCACGAATCCGATAGCGTCCCCTCGCCCGCCCTCCTGCGCCGTCCTCCCACAGGATGGATTCATCCCTTCCTATTTGAATCCGTTCGGTTTGCTCGCAGCGGTTCTCTCTTTCCCAGGCCCCGTAAAGGGGCTCCAGATCCCAGGAGACTCTCCCCACCCACAGCACGCCGAGCACCAGGAACGCCGTCAGCAGGAGGGCACCCACGTCCGCTGCCCGAACCCGGCGAGAAGACTCGCCTGTCCTCGGCGTCGAGGCCGACGGGATCGACTCGACTCGCTCCTGCGGATCTCTCGGGGTGAGAGGCCACCAGAGGATCCCTAGAACAGGAAGAAACCCTGCCATGAGGTCGATAACGATATCCCGAAGGGCGTAGTAGCGACTGGCCAAAAGGCCCTGAACGGTCTCGTCCAAGAAACCGATGGCAAAGACGGCGACCATCGCATAGGCCGCGCGTCTCACCTGCCCGTGTCCGGGGTTGACGGCATGGAAGCACAGGAACCCCAGGACTCCATACTCCACGAAATGGATCCGGTCGACCGTGAGGTCTGTGGCGAGGAACATGCAGCACAGATAGAGGCCCAGGAATCCGACAAGGCGCAACCCCGTGGACAAGGTGAATCCACCCCGGGTCCTGTAGATATGACGGAGGAGGAGAATGAAGCACCCGATCCCTGCGAAGAGCAGGAATACAGCCTGCAGGCCCGCAAGGTTTCTCCCCTCGAGCCAGTCGAGGAATCGTCGTGTCTGATTCAGGGTCAGCAGGATCAGGGCCGTATAGCCGAGGACCCACTTCCACGAAGCCAGCACTCTGCAGAGGCGCCCCTCCATTCAGTCTACCCTGCAGATGGCAGTGTAATTGCCGGATCCTCGCAAAACCACCTGCTGAGCCCAGATGATCCAGGGAGGGACGAAGCGCCGGATAAGGGTCTTGATTCCGTTCCGGTGCCGGGGACTTGCCGGTGGGGGGGCCTTCCGAAAAACGGTCTTGACACTTCCAAAATGTTCTCCGAGAAGCCTTCTGTACTCGAAGTACGTGTAGTTGTTTTCAAAAACACCCGAATCCACCTCGGAACCGTATGCCTCCTTTTGTCCAAACAAGGGTGACATCGGTTCCCACGAGCAGAAAAAGATGCCCTCTCCTCTCAGGACGCGTTTGATCTCTCCCAGTGCATCGTGCGGACTGTGGAAGTGGTGAAGGGAGGAGAAGCAGAAGACCAAGTCGAAGGAGTCGTCCCGGAAGGGAAGCGCATGCACGTCCGCCGAGGCCAGGGGAGGCATTTCCCTCACTCCCATACGTTCCTGAACGATCGGAGTCGCCATATGAAAGGTGTCAACAGACAGATCGGTACAGACGCCCTTGATACCGTACCGGTTCCTGAGGTGGATCCCGATATGTCCCTTCTCCGCACCCACCTCCAGGAACCGATCTATCTGTCTCCCCTCTTTCAGGCGCGGGAACAGGTCATCGAACCACCGTATTTGGGGTTCGATCCAGGACGGAAACACCTCGTCCAGGGAATTCTTGTGGTCGTCAAACCAGTGTTGAATTCCCAGGTGCTGTTGCGAAAGACGCTTGCGGTATTCTATCTCCGCCTTTATGTTCTTCGAATGGCTTGATTTCGATCCATCCTGAGCCGTGTGTCGCCTCATTTTGCCCAACGCACCCCTCCCCGGATTTCTCCCGCCGGGTTCCCGGCAACCACGGTGCCCGCGGCTACGTGTCCGGAAACCACGGACCCGGTCCCGACGACCGCACCGTCCTCAATACTGGCACCCTTCAAGATCAGGCTCCTCGCACCGATCCAAACATGGTCGCCAATACGGATGGCCGCTGTGTTCTTGACCCGACCTCCCTCGTCATCGAGAAAGAAGTGTCGATCTCCGTCCATAATCTGCACATCCCACGCTACCGCGCAGTCTGCCCCGATTCGGATCGATTCCAGGGCGATAATCCGCGAATTCGGGTTGATGAACGTCTCGGGCCCGATCTCCAGGGAGGCGCCGGCATGCACTTCGATCGTGACCCCATCGCCGATCACGACATTCCCCCGGGTCCGCAGGCAGGCATTCTCGTGAAGCACGATACCTCCTTTCGACTTCCAGAGATCCCAGAAACAACCGAACTGCAGCTTTCCCCCTTCGGTGTCGATCCGGGCAGAGGGGTGTCGAAGGATTCGGTTGCCGTTGAACAAGAAGATTCCCTGGAGGAGATAGCGGGGGTGCAGGAAGGGATACACAAGATTCCGTACGTCGTACCGTACGGCCTTCATGATCCGGCCAAGGTTGTTTGCCGACATCCCAAAATCCCTCTTCTGTTCGAATCCCGAAGCCACACGAGAAGGGCGGACTTGACTGATGGCTGTGTGACTCTATTATCATACAAGAGACCGGAAGACGCCGACAGTCCCTCCTCTCACTGCCCGTTTTCTCGAGGAAGAGTCCTTGCGGCAACCTCTATATATCATCCTGCTCAATGCTTGCCAAACCCTTCCGGAGAAGGGTGGCATTGCAACCTATACCCACGAATTGGCTCACCGTCTCGGGGAAAAGGGGCATTCCGTGTCCGTGCTCACCTATCCCTCGGCCGTCTCGCCCCTGTCCCCATCGAGACATTATGAGGTTCAGAGATACCCGAGCTTCGACGTCCGACCCTTGGCGAAAAGTGGAGGGTCGCGGGCCTCCCTGCTCACCAGGCTTCCGCCAAAGGTCGTCGCCATGGCCCTCGACACCGCTCGCGTCGTACGCCGCATTCCAGGAGAACAACAGAACCGGATCCTCTGGGCCGTCACCTGGTGGCCCGAAGCCCTTGCGGCCTATTTGGTGTCGCGAATCCTTAAGATCCCATACGTCATTACAGCGCACGGGTACGAAGCCATCCTCCCCGTCCACACCCGAAGGCATTTCCTGTACAAGAGGGTCCTCGACGGGGCGGCCCGCGTCTTTGCGGTCAGCGCCCACACAGCCGATTGTCTGGTGCAGTGCAAGGTGTCGGAGGAAAGGCTCCGGGTCATACACAACGGTGTCCGACCGGAACAATTCGCGCTGGACGGGCAAACGAGGCGTCTTTTGGAGCAGGCCCGGAAGCATTTTGCCCTGGACGAGCGATTCGTGTTGCTGACCGTCGCCCGGCTGGTGCCCCGAAAGGGCCATCTCGCCGTGTTGTGTGCATTGGCCGCACTCAAGTCTCGCATTCCCAACCTTCGCTATGTGATCGTCGGGGACGGCCCGACCAAGGGTCGATTGCACCAAGCGGTCAGGGACCTCTCCCTCGAGGACATTGTCTTGTTCGGTGGAGAAGTGTCCGATCAGGAAAGGACTTCCCTGCTCCATGCCTGCGACGTATTCGTGATGCCCAACTCGGACATCTTGCGTCCTGACGGCGTCCTGGATACCGAGGGGTTCGGAATCGTTTTTCTGGAGGCGTCGGCGTGTGGGAAGCCGGCAATCGCAGGCAAAGCCGGAGGCGCACCCGAGGCTGTCTTAGACGGACAAACAGGCATATTGGTCGACCCTGCGAACACAGACGAGCTGGAGGACGCAATTTTCAGGCTCTATTCGGACAGGGATCTGGCGCTTCGTCTCGGGCTGGAGGGAAAGCAGCGGATAGAGAGAGAGTTCACCTGGGACGAGCTGACCGAGAAGTACTTGAACGAACTCACCAGCATCCTGCCCCCACCCATGGCCGAAAAAGGCGCTTCAAACTATTAGATTTTACTTTAAATATAATTCGTAATATGCTAAAATAATTAGGTATTTAATTTTGGGAGAGTTCTCCTTGCATCGGCGCACCTTCCAGCACTCTGCAGCCTGCCTCTTTGGCACTCTACTCGCCGTCGGGGGTTCGTTATCCCTGCCGATCCCGGCGAGCGGTTTTCAACCGAACACACTGAGAATCGGCTCCCTTGAAATCCATCCCTCTTTTCTCACCGAAGTAACCTACAACAACAATATCGGCCTCTCCCAAGACAAGGTTTCAGACGTCATCTTCAAACAGATCCCGGGCATCTCGCTTCAATGGGGACGCGTGCACATCCCCACCCAGGCCCCTCGCCTGGGAAGCCCGCATGGGGTGCCCCTGGGGCTGCTCCTCGACATGTATCTTCTGCGGGTTCGCGAGATGGGAGACCGTGGCTACCTGGGAAGGGGCAGACAGGACCTGCCTCCCGGCAAACCGTTGGAGAGCGCGCTCTTGAGCTCCATGCGGCTCCGAAGGTTCGCAGTCCTCCTCAAGTACGAGCCCATGTTCATCAACCTGGTGGAACACCCCGAATTCAACTCGATCGAGCAAGATCTCACCTTCGCGGCAGATCTGCGTCTTCCGAGTGGACTCTACCTGAGAATCGACGAACATTTCCGAACCTCCACCTCGATCGACAACTTCAGGTACGAGGTGGCGGACTTCCGTCCAAGTCTTCGAAAACTGGGTGTGGGATACGCCGTGAATCAGGCGGCCGTTACCCTTGGGTACAATTTCTACGCAGACTATCTTGCCTTCGTCACCTACTCCAACTACCTCTTTTTTCTGGACGATTACGACTTCTCGGCACTCCTCACGGATACAGGGCTGCCGGATTTCGTGGACCTGGAGTTGGAGGGGATAAACTCGGACAGACTCGGGTTCAACATGCACTCGGTGGGGATCTATTTGTCCAAGCCGATAAACCGGAAGACCGTTCTTACCCTCGGATATTCCGTCGGTTTCGTGCGAGGCAATTTGGATGACTTCGCCCTGCGAGGAACGTTTTTCGACGGCCTCGTACCCTTCTCGGTCCGTGTCGACCAAGATCCCAGGGACGCCGTGTTCCACGAGGTCCAGCTCCGCTTTCAGAGGATCCTGACGGTAAATCAGTATGTGTTCGGTCTGGGGGTCCCCAAGACGACACTGGAGGGTACCTTCTCCTACCAGGCGCGGTCTTATGAGGGAGCGCAACTCCTGATCTCAGCCCTCGGCACGCCCATTGAGAGCATCCCCTTGCAGTTGGAGGACTTCAGCGAGTTTTTCGTGGAATTGAGACTGAATTCGCAAATCCGCCCCCGAACAACTGTCCTGCTGGATTTCAGCCGATACCCAAGAGAGGAAATCGGGGGCAGTGGAAACGTATCGATCAACTACAGATTCGCTGCCGTCGTCATGCAGGAAATCCGGGGAAAATGGCACGTGGGGCTGAGAGGGGCCTTTCGGCTCAGGCAGAACCCCTACGAAAACACGATCGAGCACAGAAGCTACAATTACGAGGTCGGTGCGACCATATCGTACAACTTGCAGAGTTGGCTGAAAGCATCAATGATCTATCAGTTTCTTGCGCGCAATGGGGAGATGAGCTACAATGATTTCGACGGACAGAGGCTCCGACTCCGGTTCACGCTTCTTTTTTGACGGGAGTCCGAACCTTCAACCGATCCAACCAACAGCATCCCGTGAGCAAGGGGAAAACGGCAAGGGGAATCCCTAGGTGAGACAACCTCAGAATGGACCTCCGCCGCTCAAGAAAACGGCGATCCTCCTGCTTCTTCTTCTTCCGTTGTTCGGACTGCTTTCTTGCAGTCTGTTTCAGAGGGCGGAACCGAAAGCGCCGCAGGATGAATCACCGGACCTCCGTACCGGGCAGGAGGAACCCTCTTTGTCCTCCACGCCCGCAGCCGACTACGCAATCGGGTCCGGGGATTTGATGAACGTTCTGGTGTATGGAGAGCCGGACCTGACTTCGATCGTCCGGGTAAGCAACGAAGGATTCATCGAGCTTCCCATGGTCGGGAAGGTGCGGGCCTGCGGGTCGACCGCCCCGGAATTGAAAGAACGAATCGAAGCCAGGCTGAAGGAAGGCTACCTCGTCAACCCGGATGTTCAGATCATCCTCCAGGAATACAAGCAGGACGTGGTTCATCTGATGGGTCAGGTAGCCACGCCCGGACCCTATCGGATCACCCATGCCAACACCCTCATGGGGACCATCTCGAAGGCGGGCGGGTTTACGCCCATCGCGAAGCGCAAGAAGGTGAAGATCATCCGCAAAGAGAACGGGGGCAGCAAGGTGTTCTTCGTGGACACAACGGCCATCACGCAAGAGGGAAGGTTGCAGGACGACGTACTCTTGATGCCCGGCGATGTAATCATCGTCCCGGAACGATTCTTTTGATACAACCGAAACGAATCAGGAAAGAACGAGCACAGAATGTATCGCCCTGAAGACTTCCCCCCCGTCCAC
>JAQYVQ010000501.1 GCA_030145435.1 Syntrophobacteria bacterium
AGCTTCGACCGTGACGGTTTCGTCTATGATTCGGGGGTACACTGGCTCGCCAGGGGGGAGAGAGGCCCTTTGGGAGAGATCGCCGCAGAGGCGGGGGTTGAACTCAGGTTCCGTTCCATGGAGGAAGGCGTGCAGTTCAGCCTGGGGGGCCGTACAGTCACCCTGCCCACCGGCATGGATGACGAAGGCTCCATGAAGGCGTTCTTTCGAGAGCTGGGGGTGGTCCCTGAGGTCATCCCTGACGCGTGGGCCTTCTTCGAGGATGTCATGCGTGAGAAGCCCCCCCCAGAAATCGACCAGCTCGACCGTGTCTCCCTGTCTGCGTATGTGTCGCGATTCGTCTCGGACGAGCAATTCTCCCGACTCATCGAGGCCTTTGCCGGAATCTACCTGGTCATCGGCCCGCGCCAGTCCTCGGCGGGGGAGTTCATCCTGTGCCTGTCCACACACATACGGGAGAAGAGCCTCTCCTATCCTCTCGGAGGGATGCGGGCCGTCCCACTGGCCTATCTGAAGGCCACGGAGAACGGGGGCGGCGAAGTCCGTTATTCCTCTCCGGTCCAACGCATCGTGGTCGAGGGAGGCCGAGTCAGGGGAGTCGAGGCGGACGGGTTCATTGCCGCAGACATCGTAATAAGCAACACCGGCGTAAAGGAGACGGTAGAGCTCGTGGGCCGCCGGCATGTACCCGACAGTTATCGCGAGGTGGTTGACAACCTCAGGCTTTCCTATGGTGCGGTGAGCGTCAAGTACGCCCTCGATGCGGAGGTCGTAAGACCCTCCGTCATCTTCTACTACCCCGACACGTCGATCAAGAAATTGGCAGAGAGGCAGGCGGCCATCTTCATACCGGTGCCGTCGGCAGCCGACCCCTCCCTGGCACCGCCCGGCTGCCAGATGGTGCTTGCCGCATGCCTGGTCCCGCCGGGGCTGGAGAACCCGGAAGAGGCGGACAGGATCTGCGAAGCGGTCACCGACCGCATAGAGAACACGATGCAGGACCTCTTTCCCGATATCGAACGTCACGTGATATGGAAGATGAGAACCAATACCCGCTACGTTGCAGAACTCTCGGGACGCAAGACCGGGGAGGTCATCGGCCTTGCCCAGAATCGACACCAGGTCGGCAGGAACAGGCCTGAAAACAAGACGCCGGTGGAGGGTCTTTTTCTCGTGGGGGCGGATACCGGCGGCAGGGGGGTCGGTACGGAGATGGCCGCCGACAGTGCGTTGACCCTCTGGCGAATCCTCAAGGACTAGCCGCCGCTATTGCTCAGAACGATAACCCGAAGCCATTGAGAAATCCCGCCCGGATAGGGAGGATGGGCGAGGGGCATCCGATGCTATGCCCCTGTCCCGGCTCGATTTGTGCAGGGCGACTTTGTAGGGGGAGGGAGAGACGGAGCCCAATCAAATCGAGACGGGACAGGGGCGTAGCACTAGAAGCGGGTGTGCTCGATCAGGCGGGACACGTTCCCCTTCCACGGGCCCTTCCAGAGCGCGAGAATCTCCTTGGCGGGGCAATGCCAGCCCTCTTGAAGGCGTTCCTCGAGGGGCTCGAGGTACACAGACTCGTCCCGTCCATCCTCATTCCGTCGATTCTGTCGTTTGAGCCCATCCCGGCTCGTCCGGACAAGCTCGACGATCCTCTCCCTCGCTGAGCTTCCGTGGATTCGGGCCTCGGGCCCTTTCCGGCTGATGGTCAGGTAGAGGGCCTCTCGTGCAACCTTGCTCCAGGGGCGCACAATCTCGCAGGCTTCCTCGCGGGCCTGGGCGTCATAAAGGATTCCCTTCACCAGGGCCGGAAAGGTCATCTCCATCCCGGGCAGGGGGCAGTCCGCTCCCCGAACCTCCAGGTAGGGCTTGAACCTCGATTCCGTGAAGATCGTCGAGAGGTGAAGAATCCAGTCCTCCCAGGTCGGGCGGTATTCCTGATAGCCGGATTCCATGTATTGCCGGAAGGAGATCGCCCCTGAAATCTCGATCCAGGTCCCTTCCCGCTTCACAAAGAGCATCGGCACGTCCAGGGCATATTCTACGTAGTCGGAGAAGCCTGCGTCCGAATGGTAGAGTCTCTCGATAAAGCCGCATCGCGCGGGATCCGTGTGCTGCCAGATGTAGGCACGTCGGGTAAGGAACCCGTTGGCCCTTCCCCCGGAGATGCAGGAGTTCGCATAAAGGGCGGTCAGGAGAGGAGACATGGCCATGGAAAGACGAAACTTC
>JAQYVQ010000517.1 GCA_030145435.1 Syntrophobacteria bacterium
ACAGAGGCCCCCCTCGGAGACTTGGGATATGGAACCGATCGGTCAAGCCTCGCAAACATCCCCTCCAAAATCCTGAACCCTTCCGATCGAAGAATTTCATTCACCGGCCGGGTGCTTCAGACCAGACCCTCCTGCGTTGACAGCCCCGCGCCACCTCCTTTACCTTACAGTCGTTGAACTCGCTAGTGACGACATCTATTTTGTGGAGGCGAAGGTCGATGGATTTTGAGGGCCTCGTAAGGCACCCGGAGGCGTTCCGAGCGCGCGTGGTGGAGAGGCTGGAGGCCGGGCCGGTCGACTTCGTGGAGCAGATGCAATTCGTGGAGGAGAAACAGGAGACGGGCGAGAAATACGCGGCCTCAGCCGTTTTGTTGCCCCTGGAGCTCGATGCCTCGAGTCAGGAATACGGGGTCATCTTGAACAAGCGCTCCACTTACGTTCAGCAGGCAGGGGACCTCTGTTTCCCGGGAGGCGGCACGGACCGCAGGCTTGATCGAATTCTGAGCCGTCTCCTGGCATGGAGAATTCTTCCCACGGGGCGCTCAGAGCCTCTTCGGAGGCTGCTGCGGGCCTCTCCCCGGGCGAGGGAGGTCTTCCTGTTCGTCCTCTCCAGTGTGCTGCGCGAGAGTTGGGAGGAGATGCGTCTGCCTCCCTGGAAGGTCGAGTACATGGGAGCCCTGCCCACGATCTGGATGCAGAGCTTCCCCCGGGTCATCTTCCCGGTCGTGGGAAAGGTCCGGCCGGGCTGGAAGGCTCGGCCGAACTGGGAAGTGGAGAGTGTCCTGCGTCTTCCCCTGCGTGCCTTCTTCGACCCTGCGAACTACGCGACCTGTAGATTCCTCGTCCAAACGCCCACGGAGGAGGGACAAGGGGCCCTTGAGTGGGAATACCCCTGTTTGGTCATCGACGACCCCACGGGGGAGGAAATCCTCTGGGGCGCCACGTTCAAGATCCTGATGAACTTCATGGAGCGCGTCTTCGAACTCCCCATCGAGCAGATCAACCCGTCGAGAAGAGTCCTCAAAGAGCTTTCCCCCTATTACTTCACCGGGAAGAAGCGAGTTTAGTAGACTACCAGCGGATTACGGCGGAGGCCCAGGTGAAGCCGGAACCGAAACTCGCCATCAGAACGTGCTGTCCCGCTCGAAGGAGACCTTTCTTCAACGCCTCGTGGAGGGCAATGGGGATGGAGGCTGCGGTGGTATTCCCGTATTCCTGGATATTGTTGTAGACCTTCTCGGGAGGGATGTTCATCTGCGCGGCCACGTGTTCGTTGATCCGGAGATTGGCCTGATGGAAGATGAAAAGGTCGATGTCTTCGATGGTCATGCGGTTCTGGGCCAGGGCCTCCATGATGACTGATGGGAGCTTCTCCAGGGCGTTCTTGAAGACCAGTCGGCCCTTCATCTTGGGGTAGGTTCTTCCCTCATCGACCATCTCCCGGGTAATCCAGCGGGGATGGGCGGAGCCCGGGCACTCCAGCCAAAGTGCATCCGCCAGCCCACCGTCGGCATGGAGATGGGTGGAAAGGACGCCCCGATTTTCCTCCGTGGGTCCCATGATCACCGCTCCGGCGCCGTCGCCGAAAAGGACGGTCACATCCCGGCCCCGATCCGCAAATTCGAGGGCCGTGGAATGCTTCTCAGAGCCCACGACCAGCACGGACTTGAACTGGCCGCCCCGTATGAAGTTGTCCGCCGTTGAGAGCGAGTAGATGAACCCTGAGCACTGGGCGCGAATATCAATGGCCGGCACCCCGGGAAGCCCGAGCTTCTGGCCGAGCACACAGGCGCTGCCCGGGAAATGGTAGTCAGGACTCAGCGTGGCCAGGATGATGCAGTCGATCCCGTTCGGCTCCAGCCCTGCCTCACCCAAGGCTCGAAGCGAAGCTTGATAAGCGAGTTCAGCGCATCCCACATCGTCCGGGGCGTATCGCCTCCGCTCGATCCCGGATCGTTGTCGGATCCACTCGTCGCTCGTATCCATGCGTTCTGCAAGATCATCGTTTGTGACGACCTGCTCAGGTACGTAGAACCCTGTCCCTTCGATGCACGCTCTTCGCATGAGCCCCCTCGTGCAGCCATTCTAGGACGTTTTTGTTCCGTTGTCCAAGGACTCGTTCAACGGGGGGGGTGGCAGGTTCATAAGGTGTCTTTCATACCAGAAGAGGGCCGCGAGCACGAGGGAGTGCGAGATCTCCCCCTCGTCGACCATTCTCGAGACCTCAGACCATGGGGCTTCCTGGACCTCGATGTCTTCAGAGCCGTCCAGTCGCTGGGTGTGGCGAGGGCGGACGTTACGGGCCAGGAAGGTGTGACACCGGTTGTTCTGGATGGCCGGGTTGGGGTGAACCGCACCGAGAAAGGCCATTGCTTCCGGCACGTAGCCTGTCTCCTCCAGCAGTTCACGCTGAGCGGCCTGTTCGGGGCTCTTGTCCTCCTCGTCCATCATTCCGCCGGGGATCTCCCAGACCAGGGATGCGGTGCCGTGGCGAAACTGCCGAATCAGGACCAGGTTTCCTGCCGGCGTTACGGGCACCACGTTTATCCAGTCTTTCGAGTCGAGGACGAGGAAATCGTGATCCTTCCCGGTTCGGGGGGATCGACGTGTGTCTTGACGGAGCGTGTAGATCGGAAAGGCGTTGAGAATCTTGGAGGCCAGCAGAGGCCAGGGTCGGATCACGGCAGAGGTGTTGTCGGCTTTCTTGGTGGTCTCGTCAGGCAATTTTCATCTGCTCCCGGAGCATCTTCATCATGGCCACGTTCTCTGAATGGCCTGTCATCTGGGCAGTGACCTTGCCTCGTATCGGTCTGCCGAGCAGGTAGAAGTCCCCCAAGATGTCCAGGATCTTGTGTCGTGCGAACTCGTCCGGAAACCGCAAGGTCGTGTTCACGATCTTTTCTTCGTCCACGAGGATGAGGTTCGTGAGCTTGCCTCCGCTCGCGAGCCCCATGCTTTCCAGCTTCTCCACGTCCTTCACGAAGCCGAAGGTGCGGGCCGGAGCGATCAGGTCCTTAAATTCTTTCTCGCTCTTCAGCGTGAAATCCACTTCCTGCCTTCCGATAGGCTCCGGATAGTCGAGAACGTAGTGGACCTGGAAGGTGTCCGAGGGCTCCACGCGAATGAATTTGTCCTCGGGCCCCTCCTGGCCTATCACGTACTTCTTGTCGATGACGATCTCCTCGAGGGCGACGTCCTGCTCCTCGATGCCGGCATCTTCGACGATGGCACAGAAGTCCAAGGAGGAGCCGTCCATGATCGGCAGCTCGTCTTCGATCTTCACGAGCAGATTGGAGATGCGATAGCTGTGGAGCACCGCAAGAAAATGTTCCGTCGTCTTCGCAGAGGTCGCGCCCTTTTGGAGGCAGGTCGCGTACCCGGTCGACCGCACGTTGTCGACATGGACGGGGACGACCTCTCCTGTGGAGATGTTGCCGAAGAGAATCCCGCTGTTGGGTGGCAGGGGCGTAAGGATCAGGCCTGTCTTCACCCCGGAGTGAAGGCCCTGCCCGGCAAGGACGACGCTTCGTCTCAGGGTCCTCTGTCGGAGGATCGGTTTCGAAGGCTCCGGCTTGCTCAGAAGCCCGAGCTTGTCCGCCTTTCCCGTCAGTCTTTTTGGGTCAAGGTGGAGGGCCTTGGCCGTTGTTTTCAGATCTCCCTCGTGCTTCTTGATGTGGTGGAGCAGATGGTCCTTTTCCCAAGATTCGGATGCTTTCTGGTGGGAATCCAATATTTCGTTCGCCTGGCTTCTTGCGCCCTCTTCCTGCGTGCCGGTGATGCTTCGGATCGAGGGAGGGATGTCTTTTTCCGTGATCCTGGAAATGGGCACGGAGATGACGATACGCTCAACGATATTCTTAAGCTCCTTCACGTTACCGGGCCAATGGAAGGCAACGAGCGTCTGAAGGGCTTCGTCGTCGATCTCTTTTGGCTTCCTGCCGTAATCCATGCAAAGGGTCTTTAGGAAGAACCGGGTCAGGTCCGGAATGTCGGATTTCCTTTCCGACAGAGGTGAGATCGTGAGGATGCGTCCCTGAAAGCACTCCAGGAGTTCCTCGTCGAAAACCCCCTCGCGCCCTGGCGCCTCCACATCCTTGGTGGTGGAAGCGATGATGCGGACCGGACCCCGCGGCAACCCGGAAGGAGCGGAACGGGCCTTCTTCCTCTCCTTCAGGTACTGAGCGAGTCGCGTCTGGGCGGCCATGGGCAATTCGTCAATGGCGTCCAGGTAGAGAATCCTTCCGGACGCCTGTTCGAACAACGATTTCCTTGTCTCCTTGCGCTTCGTCGAGCCGTCCGGGCTCGGGCCGAAGATCTCTTCTTCCAGCTCTTCCTGGGGCCAGATGGTGGCCGCAAACTTGATCAGGGGCTTTCTCTTGCCGTGGTTCTTACCGTGGAGAATCCTTGCGACCAGCTCCTTGCCCGTGCCCGGCTCCCCGACGACTAGAACCGGTCCCTCCTCTTTGCCCAGTCTGCTGGTCTCCTTTCGGAGTTTTCGTACGGCGGGACTGTTTCCGATCAGCTCATCTCTTCGCGGGGCGCGGAGCCTTGCTTCGGGGCCGCCCTCTTTCTGGAGAAGGTGCTGTTCGAGGATCTTTCGGATCGTCTCGAGGATAGCGTCCAGGGACAGGGGCTTCTCGAGAAAATCCGCCGCGCCGCGCTTGATCGCCTGGACGGCCGTGTTCACCGTCCCATGACCGGTCATGATCACGACTTCGATGTCTGCATCGAAGTCTTTGATCGCCTTCAGCGTCTGGATACCGTCCATGCCGGGAAGCCAGATGTCCAGGAAAATGATGTCCGGGTGTTTCGTGCGGACCAGTTGCATGGCCTCGGTCCCGTCGCCGGCCGTCCAGACCTCGAAGCCCTCATCCTCCAGGCTCCCTCTCATCGTGTTGAGGATATCCTCTCCGTCATCAACGATGAGTATCTTTGCTTTGAACATCAAGACGCGTCTTCCTTTGCGTTGGTTCTGTCTTCCCAAGGTCCGATGAGGACCGTATCCGAGGACAGGTCGCATTATATTTGTCCCCATGGGAAAAGACAAACGAAGAGGGGACGCCCATCGCCATTCAACCCGTCTGAAAACAAGGGGTTTTCGGCTCGCAGGGAGGAGAGAAAGACGCCGTTGCTCCGCGCAGGGTCGCGCGTTGACCCTGCGGTTGCCGCTCCCGTATAATCAGACCCGTTCATTTCGCTGGCGAGGCGCCTCGATTTGCCTGTTTCCTGCTTCGCGCGTCAACAAAGCCCGTACTCGGTGTCAAGGGATTGTCTCTGGAGGGGGTTTGATGGAAGGCTTTGGACTCATTCTTGATAAGTTCGATCGGGCCAGGGTCGTTATTCTCGGGGATCTCATCATCGACCAGTACATCTGGGGAAAAGTAAGCCGGATTTCCCCTGAGGCGCCCATCCCCGTGGTGGAGGTGGTTCGCGAAAACTTCTCCCTGGGAGGGGCCGCGAACGTGGCCAACAACCTCAAGGCACTCGGGGCCTCGGTCGAGATCTGTGGGGTCGTAGGAGACGATTCCTACGGAGGGATGCTGCTGGGCATGTTGAAGGAGAAGGGGATCGACACCCGGCTCGTCGTGAAGGACCCGGACAGGCCCACGATCCTGAAGACGCGGATCATCGCTCACAAGCAGCAGGTCGTGCGGGTGGACCGGGAAGACACGAGGTCTCTCGAGGGAGAAGGGTTGGCAAGAATGAAAGAGCACCTGCAGGAGACGATCCCGAACGTGGACGCCATGATTCTGGAAGACTACGGGAAAGGCGTGATCCAGGAGGGGCTCCTGAGTGAAATCATTCCCATGGCAAGGGGCCTGGGAAAGATTGTGACTGTGGACCCGAAAAGGGACCACTTTCCCTTCTACAAGGGCGTCACGGCGATCACCCCGAACAGGCTCGAAGCGGAAGAGGCAACCGGCATTCATATCTCCGACGAAAAAGGGCTCCACGAAGCGGGCGCCCGGCTGATGGAGAGGCTCCAATGCGACGCGGTGCTGATCACGATGGGGGACCAGGGCATGTGTCTGTTCAAGGACGGGGAACCCCCTCTCAAGATTCCGGCCCGAGCGAGAGAGGTATATGACGTTTCGGGGGCGGGCGACACGGTCATTGCCGTCTTCACCTCCGCCCTGGTGGCTGGGGCCACCTTTCGGCAGGCAGCCATGCTAAGCAACGTTGCCGGGGGTCTCGTGGTCGAGAAACTCGGGACGGCCGTGGTCACGCGTGAGGAAATACGGGCGCGGATGGAACAGTTCGCTCCCCTTGGCTGACCGTCTTTCTATCTACCCACCGAAACGCCGTTGGCGGTGCTGGTACATGCGGATGGCCCGGAGTAAATCGAGTTTTCTGAAGTCCGGCCAGTAGACATCCACGAAACAAAGCTCGCTGTATGCGCCTTGCCAGGTCAAGAAATTGCTCAGCCGCACTTCGCCGGACGTGCGGATGATCATGTCCGGACTGCACTTCGGCAGGTGGGCGGTGTAGAGGTAGCTTTCGATCACTTTTTC
>JAQYVQ010000612.1 GCA_030145435.1 Syntrophobacteria bacterium
CGCGGAACGGTTTGTCGCCGAAGGGGCCAAGGTCTGCATCACGGGGCGCCGCCGGGAAAAGCTCGAAGAGGTGGTAGCCGCCCTCCCCTCCGGATCCGCCGTGGCGTGCCCGGGCAACGTTACCGACACAGGCGATGCGGAGCGGATGGTCTCGGCAGCACTGGATCTGCCGGGCCGCTTCGACCTGCTCGTGAACAACGCGGGGATCAACTCGGTGGGCGCCGTTGCCGACCTGGACCCGGAAGGCTGGCGAGAGACGCTCGAGGTCAACCTGACCGGCGCCTTCCTGATGATGCGGGCCTCGATTCCAAAGATGATCGAGGCGGGCGGCGGCTCGATCGTCAACATCGCCTCGGTGGGCGGCATACGGTGCATCCCGGAGTCTGCGGCCTACTGCGTATCCAAGGCTGGGCTCATCATGCTCTCACAACAGGTGGCGCTCGACTACGGGCCGAAAGGGATCCGGTCGAACGCGGTCTGCCCTGGCTGGGTGCACACGCCGATGAGCGATCAGGAGATGGATGACCTCGCCTCCCTGATCGGCACAGACCGCCAGGGGGCCTTCGCCAAGGTGGTGGAGGAGGTACCCCTAGGCCGCGTAGCAAAACCCGACGAAATCGCCGGGGCTTGCGTCTATCTGGCGAGCGACGATTCGTCCTTCACAACGGGGGCCGCCCTGGTGATCGACGGGGGCTCGGCCGTCGTGGATGTGGGAACCATGGCCTACCGATCAACGTAAGATGAGATAGAAGGAGTCATCCCATGAGCGATAAGCCCGTAATCATATGCCAGGCAGATGTCGTCATTGCAGGATCGGGACCCGGCGGGGCCACCGTGGCCCGCGAGATGAGCCGGAAGGGAAAAAAGATCATTGTGTGTGAGGCGGGGAAGTACCACAAATGGTTCGGCTACACCGCTTCCACCATGAACATCCTGGAGGCGAAAGGGATGACCTTTTCCAAGGAAGGAAACTGGGTCATCTCGGCCAAGACCGCAGGAGGAGGCTCGGTGATATACGGCGGGCTCGCCTTCAAGCCGCCGGCATGGCTCAAGGAGAAATACGGAATCGACCTGAAAGCAGAAGTGGATGAGGTGTACGAGGAGGTACCGGTTCGGCCGCTGCCGGACACCCACATCGGTCCCGGGGCACAGAAGATCATGCGGGCTGCCCGGGAGTTGGGTCTCGACTGGAAGCCGAACGATCGATTCATCCGACCGGACAAGTGCAAGCCCGATTGCAGCGCGTGCATGCACGGCTGCAAAGAGGGCGCCAAGTGGACGGCCAGGGAGTACCTGGACGAAGCGATCCAGAACGGCGCTCAACTCCTCCTCCAGACCAAGGTAGACCGCGTCTTGATCGAAAGCGGCAAGGCCGTGGGCGTGCGCGCGAAGGGCCCTTCCGGCTGGATGGATATCCTCGCGCACACGGTCATCGTGTCCGGCGGGGGTCTCGGGACGCCGCCGATCCTCCAACGATCCGGGCTCTACGATGCAGGGCAGGGCTTTGTGGTAGACTTCGGCCGATACGTTGTCGGCCCTTGTCAAACAAAACCCTCCCGGAATGAGGTCCCGGCGGCCACCGGCGTAAACCTTGAGGAAGACGGGATCATCATGCTGGACGCAACCCCCAAACCCCTCATGTTTGGGGCCATGCTCGGCCTGTCCGGACCCAGGGCATGGCGTGCCCTGCCCAATGTCCTGCGAACCAAGAAGACCATCGGTATACTGATGATGGTGAAGGACGAGCTGGAAGGCAGGGTCAACCTGGACCGGTCCTTCTCCAAGCCGGTCGATCCGGGTGCCTCGTCCAAACTCAACAAGGGAGCGGTTCTTGCGGAGGAAATCCTTCAGGGAGCCGGCGTGAGACGAGAAGACATCGTCGTCACAACAGCTTTTGCGGCCCATCAGCTCAGTTCCGTCCGTATCGGCGAGCTGTTGGACAAGAACTGCCAGACCCCGATCAACGGCTGTTACTGCATGGATGCGAGCGTCATCCCCGAGGAGTGGGGAAT
>JAQYVQ010000622.1 GCA_030145435.1 Syntrophobacteria bacterium
GGACGCCCATCTTACCGAATCCCCCGGCCGATTTCTAGCCCGCAATATGCGGGCCGGTGTCCAGTCCCGGAATTCCGTGGACGCCGTTCTCTCGTCTTCCCAGGAGATCGGGGACAGCCACAGGAGATCGGGGACAGCCACTAAATTTGGAAGTAACCCATCGCGCGTAGCGTAATTGGGCGTAATCGGGGACAGCCACCGAATTCGGAAATAACCCATTGATTTTACTGGCTGAAAATTAGTGGCTGTCCCCGATTTCATCGAAATGTCCCTTGACCGGACTTCTGAGTTGGATTAGAATGAACAACTAGCCAAAGTGTTCAGTCGGTCATAAATCGAGGCGATCATGGGCAGACAGGAAAAGACGATCCGGATTCTCGAGGCCGCGCTACGGACCTTCGCAAGGTACGGGTTCAAGAAGACCACCCTCGAGGATATCGCCGGTGAGCTCGGGATGACCAAGGGGAACCTCTACCTCTATGCAAAGGACAAGCGGGATCTCTACGAGAAGTCTGTGGCTCATGCCTTCAGGGAATGGCAGGAGCGGGTCGCCGAGGATGTGGAAGGCAAGAAGGACGTTGTCGTCCGGTTTCGGGTGATGTGTGTAAAGGCCTACGCGTACCTGTCCGTGAACGAGGACCTCCAGTCCATCGTCCTCCGGGACCCCACGATCTTCACTCTGGCTCCGCGGGAGGGCCGGTTCTATTCCGTAAACGTGGCGGCCGTGGAGATGATCAAACAGGTCCTCGAGCAGGGCATACGGGAGAAGCGATTCCGGCAGGTGGATGTGGAGTCCATGGCGGAGTTCCTTTTTTCGATCTACATCATGTTCATCATCAGGGCGTACGTGAAGTCAGAGGGGAAGCCGGTGGAAGCCATCTTCGAGGCGGCCGTCGACTTGATGATCAACGGGCTCCTTACCCGGTAGGGCGTGTCGATAATCCTTGGCTGGATTTGAGTCTCGAGAACTGAAATCCATGGCGCGTGATAACCGGATCGTCAGTATTTGGGGGGCCTCTTCTCGAGGAAGGCCTCGATCCCCTCCCGGGTCTCTCCGGTGTAGACGACCTCCTGCATCAGCTCCGGTTCGCACACGAACATGTTGCCGAACCCTTCCATCGAGGCCCCGAGGGCGATCTTCTTGGTGATGCGGACGCACGCCGGGCTCTTTGCCGCGATCTTGGCGACGAAGGCCTGGGTTGCCTCCTCGAGGGAATCGTTCGGGACCACCTTGTTCGCCAGATTCAGCCGGTAGGCCTCCTGGGCCGGGATCGGATCGCAGGTCATGATGATTTCCATCGCCTTGGAGGCCCCGACCATCCTGACGAGCCTGGGCGTGCAGCCCCAGGTGTAGTAGGTGCCCACATGCGTCTCCGGAACGATGTAGTAGCTGTCCTCGGTCATGATGCGAAAGTCGCATGCCTGTGCCACGGCCATGCCCGCCCCGCACACGATTCCCCGCAGGGATGCCACGGTCACCTGCTCTAGATTCTCCAGGCTTCGCATCAGCTCGTGGCCGAGGAGCTGCTGAAAGCGGGCGTCTTCGGCGGTGAACTCGGTCTCGCTGATCTCCTTGAGGTCCGCTCCTGCCGAGAAATGGTCTCCCTGCGCGGTGAGGATCACGAAGCGGGCGGTTCGATTCAAGCGCAGCGAATGCCAGACCTCGATTAACTCTTCGAGCATCTTCATGTTGAAGAGATTTAGTTTCGGCCGGGCGAGCGCGACCGTCACGACTTCGCCGGATTGTTCAACCCGGATCGTCTCATACTCTCGCATGCTTTTCTCCCTGCTGTTGTGGTCTTGGATGCGTGCCCTATTCCTCCAGGAGCTTGGCCCGGAAGAGGACCCCTGCGACGATGCCGGCCAGGCTCGGAACGATCAGGAACAACCAGACCTGGGCAATTGCCTTGCCTCCCACGAGGAGGGCAGGGCCCAGGCTGCGGGCCGGGTTGACCGATACCCCAGTGACGTTGATTCCGACGATGTGGATGACCACGAGGGTGATCCCGATCGCCAGTCCTGCGATCTGACCGGGTGCCTTTGCCTGCGTGGAGCCCAGGATGACGATGACGAAGAGAAGGGTGGCGACGAATTCGAAGACGACC